>CALLIQ010000025.1 GCA_938008925.1 uncultured Acidimicrobiales bacterium | reverse complement strand
GGATCGAGCATCGTCACGAGCGCAGCCGGCAACGACTGCACGATCTGGGCCGGATGCATGATGCGATCCCAGAACTTCGTGACCGGCTTGAAGGCGTCGTTGACCGACACGCTCGGATCACCGAAGTTCTCGACCTGCTGCAGAACCGGATCGGGGATGCGGCTGGCGAAGGTGTCGCCAGCGAAGAGCAGAAGGGGCAGGCGGTTCGCCGAGGCGACGGCTGCTGCGGTGACCATGTTGGTGGCGCCGGGACCGATCGATGAGGTGGCGGCCATGATCTGGCGACCCTTGACGGCCTTGTTGTAGGCGACGGCGGCCAGCGCCATGCCCTGCTCATTCTGCCCCCGCCACGTCGGCAGGACGTCTTGGGCCTCTTCGAGGGCATGCCCGAGGCATGTGACGTTGCCGTGCCCGAAAATGCCGAAGATCCCGGGGAACATCGGCGCTTCGACACCCTCGTCGAGCCGAGTTCGCTGGGCTCCCATCCACCGCACGATCGCCTGGGCCGTGGTCAGTCTCACCGTCTGCATGGCGGGCACATTAGAGCGCTCCAATTTCGGATGCAACCGCTTCCGAAACCCTTCTGGAGACGGAACTCGCCCACCTCGAGCCACACGGCCTACAGAAGGCCCGCGACGGTGCGCACAACCCCCAGAATCGAGCCCAGAATCGAGTCCGGATTCGGCGGTTCAGGCCGGTTCCACACCCACCTCGGTGGCCTTGAGCGCAGCCCACACCGACGAACCGGCGACGACGCCGAGGTCCTCGGCAGCCGCCGGGGTGATCTCGACCGTCAGCGGCAACGGCGCCGCCAGCTGCACCCGCACCGTGTCACCGAGCGACTCGATGTCGTCGACACTCGCCAACCAGGTGTTTCGAGGGCTCCCCTGCGGCTGCTCGGGATGCAGGGCGATCGCCCGAGGATGGATCGACACGAGCACCCGACCCTCGATCGACCCGTCGGTGATGGCGAGCCGTTGATCCGACCCGGCCACCGTCACGAGACCCTCAGCGGCGATGCCTTCGACGAGATTGAGGCCGGCGAGGTCGGCGGCGTAGGACGTCTGCGGCCGGCGACGAATCTCCTCCGGCGTCCCGACCTGGGTGACGGCCCCGTCTTCGACGATCACGATGCGGTCGGCCAGGACGAAGGCATCGGATGGGTCGTGAGTGATCAACACGCTCGGCCCGGCAAACGACTCGAGTCGCGAGCGCAGCAAACGCCGCAATGCGGCGTGGGTGGCGACATCGAGCGCGCCGAGCGGTTCGTCGAGAAGCAAGATGTCGGGTTCGCACGCCATGGCGCGGGCCAGCGCCACCCGCTGCGCCTGACCTCCCGACAGATCGGCTGGCTTGCGATCGCCGACGTCGTCGAGGCCAACGTCGGCAAGCCACTCCCCCGCCCGAACGGCTGCGTCGCGTCTCGACAGACCCTGACTCCGCAGGCCGAACGCCACGTTGTCGAGGGCGCTGAGATGCGGGAACAACACGTAGTCCTGGAACACGACACCGACCCGACGTTCCGAGGCCGGAACGAATCGACGATCGCCGTCGTCGAGGACGCGTTCGTCGAGGACGATGGAGCCGTCATCGATGCCGATCAATCCGGCGATCGCCGCGACGGCGGTCGACTTTCCGGCGCCGTTGGGTCCGAGAAGGGCGACCGTCTCACCCGGCCGCACGCTGAAGGCGAGGCGCAGCGAGAAGTCGCTCCGGGTCACATCGATGTCGACCTCGAGTCCGCCGCTCACGATCCCTGCCACCACCGATCTCGTAGGGCGACGAGCACGACGACCGAAATCACGACGAGCAGCAGGCTGATGGCCACGGCGACATCTCGATCGGACTCGAGGGCGACGAACACGGCGATGGGAAGCGTCTGCGTGCGGCCTTGCAGATTGCCGGCGAAGGTGATCGTCGCCCCGAACTCGCCGAGCGCCCTCGCCCACGCGAGCACCAGCCCCGCGCCGAGCGATGGCCCGATCATCGGCATCGTGACCCGCCGGAAAACGGTGAACGGCGAGGCGCCGAGCGACGACGCGGCCGCCTCGAAGCGAGGGTCGAGCGTGCGAAGCGCACCCTCGACCGTGATCACGAGAAACGGCATCGCGACGAAGGTGTTCGCAACGATCACGCCCCAGGTCGAGAACGGCAACAGCAGGCCGGTCGCCGACTCGAGGGACTCGCCGACCAGCCCCCGTCGGCCGAACGCGAAGAGCAGCGCAGCGCCCCCGACGACGGGAGGGAGCACCATCGGGAGCGTCACGACCGCTCGCAGCAACCTCCGGCCGGGGAAGTCGACACGGGCGAGCAACCAGGCGAGGGGGACGCCGAGCAACGCCGACAAGAACGCGGACGCGAGCGACGTGATGAGCGAGAGACGAACCGCGTCGACCACCACATCGGTCGCGAGGAGTTCGCCGAGTCGACCCCACGGCGTTCGCCAGGCAAGGCCGGCGAGCGGAAGCAGGAAGATCAGTGCACCGATCGCGCCGAGCACGACCAGCAGCGGTGGCGGCTTCGGACTCACCGTGCGGCTCATGATCCGAACCCGTGCTCGACGAGAAGCGACCGGCCCTGCTCCGACAACACGAAGTCGACCACGATCGCCGCCTCGGCTGACACCGAAGAGTCGGTGAGGACCGCGATCGGGTAGCTCGTCGATCTCGAGATGCCCGCGGGCAGTTCGATCCGATCGACCGATGAGCCTGCGGCGACGGCATCGGTGGCATAGACGAGGCCGGCATCGAGCTCACCGTCGACGATCTTGGCGAGGAGCCGGCGCACGTCCGGCTCCTCGGTGTCGAGGCTCGGGTTGACACCCGCAGCGATGAACGCACGCTCGGCCGCCGACCCGCACGGAACCTCGGGCGAGCAGGCTCCGAAGAGCGGCGAATCGTTCTCGAAGTCCGGCAGTCCGCCGACGCCCGCCGGATTGCCGGCCGGCGTCGCGATCACCAGGCGGTTCGAGGCGAACACGACGGGCGACTGCGCCGCGCCGGCGCCGACGAGATCGCGCATGACCCCTTCGTTCGCCGAGGCGAACACATCGGCTGGCGCGCCATCGAGGATCTGCTCTCGCAGCGCCGAGCTTCCGGCGAAGCTCAATCGAACGTCGATACCGGGGTTGGCGTCCTCGATCGCCACCTCCATCTCAGCAAACACGTCGCTCAACGACGCCGCGGCGAACACGGTGACCACGGCGCGCCCGTCCCCGCCGGCGCCGCAGGCAGCAGCGACCAGGCAGGTGGCGGCCACGACCACAGCCGTCCAGGACCGCAGTCTGCGCCGTCGTGCGCTGAGAGGTGACCCCGCAGGGACCGAGCGAAACATGTCGCAGTGAGACTAGTTTGGCCGAGTGGCGAAACCCAGCCTGTCTCTGACCGATCACACCGTGCTCGCACTCCTGGGCGAGGGACCAACGCACGGCTTCGCGATCGCTCAAGAACTCATCGCGGAATCAGACCTCGGACGCATCTTCACGGTCCACCGCCCCCTCGTTTACCGCTCGCTCGACCGACTCGTCGACAACGAGCTGGCCGAACCACAACAGATCGAGAAGGGCGAGGGTGGCCCGAAGCGAACCATCCACGGCCTCACCGCAGCGGGTGCAGCGTTGAACGACGAGTGGTTGAGCACGCCGGTCGAACACATCCGGGATCTCCGCATCGAGTTCCTGGCCAAGCTGCGCCTCAACGCCCGTGCGGGCAGACCGACCCGTCGGCTGATCGCTGCGCAGCGCCACGCCTTGGCCGAGCGGCTCGAACAGCTCCGATCCGCTGCCGACAGCGACGACGCGGTCGACCGCTGGCGTCGCCACAACGCCGAGGCCGTCCGGGCCTTTCTCGACGATCTCAGCTGACACCGCTCAGCCTGCGCTGAGCCCGTGCACGTTCACCATCGACCGCAATAGAGTCGCCGCCATGCGAGGGCTGATCGTTCCAGAACGCACCGAGGACTTCACCGCTGATCCGGTCGAACTCTTCTTCGATCTCGGGTTCGTGTTCGCGTTCTCCCGGCTCGTCTACCTGCTCATTCACGAACCGACGTGGACCACCGGCGCCGAATCACTCCTCCTGTTCGTCGTGCTGTGGATGGCCTGGTCGACCTTCACGTGGGCTGCCAACGCCGTCTCGGGCAACCGACGCGAGATCCGGGCCCTGTTCCTCATCGGGACCGCGACCTCGGTACCGCTCGGCGCCTCGGTGGACAAGGCGTTCAGCTCGGGAGGCGGCACGTTCGCGATCTGCGCTTCGATCCTCGTGCTCATGGCCATCGGCATTCAGCTGTGGGGCGCCGGGCAAGATTCGGTCCAATTCGCCGCCATCCAGCGCTACGGCCTCCCCAACCTCCTCGCCATGGCCCTGCTGATCGCCGGCGGGTTCGCCCCAAAGTCGGCGCGCATCGGCCTCTGGATCGTGTTCGTCATCGTGCTCCTCGGCGCCGGCCTGTTGGCCGAGGGCGACTGGGGTATCCGCCCCGGCCACTTCGCCGAGCGGCATGGCCTGATCATCATCATCGCCCTCGGCGAGGTGGTCGTGGCGATCGGCATCTCGGTGGTCGAGTCCCTGAGCGAATCCGACGGGCTGCCGACCAACACGCTCATCGGTCTCATCGCGGCCGGAACACTCGCCGGATTGCTCTGGTGGGGCTATTTCGACCGGGTTCAACCAGCGCTCGAACACCGGGCCGAAGCGCTCGAAGGCGAGGAGCAGACGCACTTCGCCCGTGACCTCTACACCTGGTTCCACATCCCGATCGTGTTCGGGATCATCACCACCGCCGCAGCGGTCGAGGAGATCTTGCTCCACCCGAAGGACGAGGTCCCCCTCGAGTTCCGGGTGATGCTCGTCGCCGGGCTGGCCATGTTCTTCGGCGCCATCGCCGGCTGCGCGCTGCGAGCGTTTCGGGCCACCGCGTTCGAACGACTCGCCGCCGTCGCCGCGATTGCGGTGCTGGCGTTCGCCGGCGCCTCGCTCGACGGGGTGACCATGCTCATCGCGATCGACGTGGTGCTCCTGCTCAGCATGGTCGCCGAGCACGTGCGCATCGAACGCCCACACCAGACGCCAGCCGCCGTCTGAGCGGCGAGAGCGTCCAGGTCAGACGATCTCGTCGACCCTCACAGGGCGGTTCTCAGCAGCTGACAGCTTGGCGGCCATGCCGATGACCAACGGCGCACGACCGTCCGCTCCGTTGACCGGTGTCGGGGAACCTTCGACGACGGCGTCGACGAACGCTCGCCACTGCGCGAGGTAGCTGGGGATGTAGCGGTCGAGGAAGAAGTACGGCACCGCGGCGGTGTGGCCACCGTCGGCGGTGCGAACGATCGTCTGATTGTCGAGGTGATTCTCCGACGTCGCGACGCCGAGGGAACCGAACGCCTCCACCCGCTGGTCGTACCCGTAGACCGCTTCCCGGCAGTTCTCGATGGTGGTGACCGCTCCGCTCTCGTGGGTGAGCATCACCACAACCGTGTCGTAGTCGCCCGCCTCACCGATCGCCGGGTCGACCATCACCGCACCCTTCGCGTAGACCTCGACGACGTCACTGCCGGTGACGTATCGGGCCATGTCGAAGTCGTGGATGGTCATGTCGTTGAAGATGCCGCCACTCACCTCGACGTAGGAGATGGGCGGCGGTGCCGGGTCGCGGCTGATGATGGTGATCTGGCGAAGGTCCCCGACCCGACCGTCGAGCACGGCGTCGCGGACGGCTCGGTGGCCGGCGTCGAAGCGACGGTTGAACCCGATGTGGAGCGCCACGCCGGCTTCCGCGACGGCGGCGAGCCCTCGGTCGACCTCGGCGACATCCAACGAGATCGGCTTCTCGCAGAAGATCGCCTTTCCGGCCTGCGCTGCCGCCACCATCAAATCGACGTGGGTGTCGGTGCTGGTGCAGATGGCAACGGCATCGACCTCGTCGGAGGAGATGAGGTCCGCCGCGGTGTCGAACGATCGAACACCGAGGCGAGCCGCGACTGCAGCCGCCCCGTCGGCATAGACGTCGAACACGCCTGCGACGGTCGCGCCATCGGTCTGGTTGTGGATGAGATCGGCGTGCATGGAGCCGATCCGTCCGACGCCGAGCACGCCGATGCGCAGGTCGGTTCCGGTTGAGTCGTTCATGATTCACCCCACACGGGATCGAGGGAC
>CALLIQ010000024.1 GCA_938008925.1 uncultured Acidimicrobiales bacterium | reverse complement strand
GCTCGCCCGTTGGATGGTGCACGGATCGACCGAGCTCAGCCTCCGCCACTACGACCCCCGCCGCTTCGGATGGGCCGACCAGGACTTCGTGCGCCACAAGGCCATCGAGGACTACGAGTGGATGTTCCGGGTCCACCCGCCCGGCGAAGAGCGCATGGCCCATCGTCCGGTGTGGACCTCCGCCCTGCACGATCGACTCGTCGACAAGCGCGCCATGCACGGTCAGGCCTATGGGTGGGAGCAGCCCAAGTGGTTCGTCCCCGACGACCAGCCGCTCGAAGACGCCAACGGTTGGCGACGTCCCGATTGGTATCCCGCAGCCAAGGCCGAGGCCATGGCCGTGCGCGAGCGCGTCGGCATCATGGACATGTCGGCGTTCACCAAGTTCGAAGTGACCGGCCCAGACGCCAAACCGTACCTCGAGCGACTCACCACGGGCATCGTGCCGACCACCGTCGGCAAGATCGCACTCAACTACGTGTTGACCGAGCAGGCGAGGATCGAGACCGAGGTCACGATCACGTGCCTCGCCGAGAACCACTACTACGTCGTGTCCGCCGCGGTTGGCCACGTCCGCGACCTCGACCACTTCCACCAGCACATCGATGGCGACGACGTCACCATCACCGACGTCACCCGGATTCGTGGGGCGGTCGCCATCGCTGGCCCGAACGCTCGGGCTTTGATGGAACGATGCACCGACGCCGACGTCTCGAACGACGGATTCGGGTTCCTCCGGCAACAATCGATCGACGTCTGTGGCATACCGGTCCGGGCCCTGCGAGTCGGTTTCACCGGCTCTCGCGGCTGGGAGCTGCACGCCGACATGGACCGCCTCCTCGAGCTCTACGAAGGTCTGTTCGCAGCCGACGCCGATGGTGAGAGCCTCGGCCTGACCGACTTCGGCAGCCACGCGCTCAACTCGCTCCGGATCGAGAAGGCGTACCTCACCCGCTTCGAGTTGACCCACGACATCGGCCCGCTCCAAGCCGGGGTCGAGCGCTGGGTCAAGCGCGACCGTGGCGACTTCATCGGGCTCGACGCCCTCGATCGCCCGACGAGCGGCAACGACTGGCGACTGGTCTACCTCGACGTCGACGTCCCACCGTTCACCGATGCTGGGGCCTCGATCGGGCGGTTCGACCGCGTCGCAGACTGCATCGGCGGCGAAGGCGTTTTCCTCGACGAAGAGGCGGTCGGACTCACCACCTCGGGCGGCTACGGCTTCACGATCGACAAGAGCCTCGCGTTTGCGTTCGTGAGCGAGAACGCGGCATCTCCCGGCACCGAACTCACCGTGTTGATTCTCGGCGAAGAGCGGACCGCACGCGTCCTCGACGGCCCGGCCTGGGACCCCGACAACGAGCACCTAAGAGGATGACCGCCACCAACACGACGACGGGCCAGAGCACGACGAGCCGGTCCGCGACTCAGCCGGAGGGTGGCACTCCCACGCCCCTGGATCGCGAGCGCGTGCTCGCCATCGCCGGTGACCTCATCGACGCCGAGGGCATCGATGCCCTCACGCTGACTCGAATCGCCGAGGTCGCCGGCGTGACCCAGCCGGCGTTGTATCGACACGTCGACAGCTTGAGCGACCTCTGGCGCGGCCTCGGCGTCGCCAACCGCAAGCAACTCGCCGCCGAACTCACGGCTGCGAGCGTCGGACGGTCCGGGCGCGACACCGTCGCCGCAGTCGCCGACGCGTGGCGCGATTACGGCCGGCGCCATCCCGGTCGCTACCGGGCCGACGAACGCTTCGCCGTGCAGGGTGACGCCGAGCTCGAAGCACTCGTCGAGCAAGTGATCGACATCCTCGCCCTCTCGCTGCGCGGCTTTGGCATGACCGAGGACGACGTCGTGCACGGTGCCCGAACCCTTCGCTCGGCACTCCACGGATTCGTGTCCTTCGAGCTCGGCGACGGCCATCCCCGCACGCAAGACACCGACGACAGCTTCGACCATCTCGTCGAAATGCTCTGTGCCGGCTTCGAGGCATCCGGTCGCCTGGCCGCGCCACCGAGCACCCCCGACAGCACGCACGACGACAGCACGCACGACGACAGCACCAACGACCAGCCCTGAAACGAACGAGCCAGATGCCAGCCCCTCTTCCCTCCCACGCAAACACAATCGTCGTCGGCGGCGGCATCGTCGGCGCGTCGATCGCCTACCACCTCGTGAAGCGAGGGGTCACCGACGTGATCGTGCTCGAGCGCCACCAGCTGACCGGTGGCACCACATGGCACGCGGCGGGCCTCGTCGCGCAGCTTCGCTCCACGGAGAACCAGACGAAGCTCGCCCGCTACAGCCACAACCTCTACCAAACGCTCAAGGACGAGACCGAGCAAGACACCGGCTTCCGCAAGCCGGGCGCGATCTCGATGGCATCGACTCCTCATCGCTGGGAAGAGTTGCGCCGGACGGCCGGCATGGCTCGCTACCTCGGCATCACCGCCGAAGAGATCACCCCCGAGGAGATCAAAGAGCGCTCGCCGCTGGTCGAGACCTCCGACCTGGTCGGTGGCATCTGGTTGCC
>CALLIQ010000023.1 GCA_938008925.1 uncultured Acidimicrobiales bacterium | reverse complement strand
ATCGCACCGTTGGCATCGCAGACGACGAACATGACCCCGTCCGCCCCGAAGAACTGTCGAAGCAGATGGTCACGGATGTCGTCCGCCGCATCGAGATTGTGTGGGACACCGAAGACGACGAAGGAGAACTCGCCATCGTGCCCGACCGGCTGGGTGCGCCACCCATCGGTCTCGTCGAGGGTCACGAACGGGGACGAGGCGATGTCGCTCAACTCGTGCCGCAACTCGACGGCTCGATCGTTCGCCTCGAGGATCGTCCCATCCCGGGCGCGCAGCACCGCGGGCACGTCGAGATGATGGACCGCAATGGCCCACATCTCAGCTGCGAACGAACGGGGGGAAGTCACTACCGTTGAAAACGGCCGAAAATGGGGCCTGCTTGAGCTGTTCGTGACGTGTGCTCAGTCCCTTGCGCAACGCTTGCATGCCAATGGCCGGAATGGCTCATTCGAGGGGCCTCGGTCACTCGCAGAGTGGGCCGGATTGATCAGCCCTGCTGCTGGGCCGGAAGTGCGGCGGTCCGCGTCTTCCAGGCTCGCGCCACGTCCTTGGCCACCTCGTCGAGGCGGTCGCGGTCGGGGATCTTCACCTTCACCACCAAGCCGTCGGCGTTGTAGAACTCGAGGAGACCCTTGGTCGCATCGCGCTTGAGGTCGGTGAGGTCGGTGACCTTGATGATGGTCGGCTTCTTGAACCGGCCATGATTGAGCATCGTCTCCATGAGCGGACGTGGCCCACCGGGCACGACCGCCTTGATGGTCCGCATCATCGTCACATCGACTTCGGCCGTGACGAAGATGGCCTTCTCGACGAAGACGACGGCCTGGTACCACAGCCCGCGCGGCGTCGGAATCGTCCAGTCATGGATCTCGATGTTCGGACTCACCCATGACAGATCGGCAATTTTCTCTGCAACTGGAGCGATAACAGAAAATCTGACGACGATGTGACACTGCGCACTCGTTTTGGGTCACGGCGGGTGCGTCGTCAGCGGCCGCCGAGGCGGCGTTTGGGGAACGGGGTCGCATTCATCGCCGGGTGCAGGCCATCATTCGCCCATGCTGATCGACACCATCCGAGCCGACCTGACCACGGCCATGAAGGCGCGCGACGCCCTCACCATGCGCACGCTGCGCGCCGTGATCGCTGCGGTGCAAGAGGCTGAAGTAGCGGGTGGGGCAGCGACCACGCTCGACGATGCCGGGGTCGAGAAGGTGATCGCGGCCCAAGCGAAGCGACGCATCGAGGCAGCCGAGGCGTTCGAGGCAGGCGACCGTCTCGAAAAGGCAGCCGACGAGCGGGCCGAGCTCGCCATCCTCGAGGGCTACCTGCCGGAGGCTTTGAGCGATGACGACGTCGCTGCGCTGGTCGATCGGGTCCTGGCCGACAACGGCTTCACCGAGAAGGCCGACATGGGCAAGGCCATGAAGGCGGTCAACGCGGAGGTTGCCGGCCGAGCCGACGGCCGGATGGTCGCCGATCTGGTGAAGTCTCGACTCCAGTCCTGATGACACGCGCCCGATGGCGAGGCGTACTGGTCGCCGTCGTCGTGGCGATCCTGGCCGCGGCCTGCTCCTCGCTCGAACCGATCGATCCGGTCGAGCAGACGAGCGACGTGAGTGAATCGGGCGATGATGGCGAGGGACAAGATCAGACCACCGTGAACGCAGCCGGCACCCCCACCGCTGTGTCCGACGTCGTCTCCGACCCGTGGCAGGCCAACGAGCGGCTCCGGGCAACGCTCAACCTCGGCGCGGTGTTCGAGGTCGGCCGAGGGGAGACGTGGGGCCCCGCCTTCGAGGTCGACGATCTCGATGCGATCGCGGCGGCCGGGTTCACCGCCGTTCGAGTTCCCGCCCGTTGGTCGGACTGGGCGGCGGAGGACGCCCCCTACGCCATCGAGGCTGAGTTCCTCGAGCGGATTCGAGCGGTCGTCGAACGTGCACTCGCTCTCGACCTGGGTGTCGTGATCAACATCCATCACTACGACGCCGTCAATGCCGATCCGGTGGCCGAGCGAGACCGCTTCCTCGCGATCTGGCGCCAGCTCGCGAGCGAATTCGCCGACCAGCCCGCATCGGTGGTGTTCGAGATCCTCAACGAACCGAACGGCCTGCTCGTCGACCAGGCCTGGAATGATTTGGCCGCGGACGCCGTCGCCGTGATTCGCCAGTCGAACCCGGGGCGCACGCTCATGGTCGGCCCTGCCGAGTGGTATCGAGTCCGCGACCTCGCTCGGCTCGAACTGCCACCCGATGACAACCTGATCGCGTCGTTTCACTACTACGAGCCGTTCGTGTTCACCCATCAGGGTGCCGGTTTCGTCGAAGGAGCAGATGCGTGGCTGGGCACGCCCTGGGGGAGCGATGAGGACCGGAGCCGCATCAGCGAACAGTTCGCGACAGCGGCGAACTGGGCCGCCGATCGAGAGGTGCCGGTCTTTCTCGGCGAGTTCGGCGTGTTGAGCGAAGCCGACCCCACCGACCGATTCGAGTGGATCGACTTCATCCGACGTGAGGCCGAAGCGCTGGACTTCTCGTGGGGCTATTGGGACTGGGCGACGATCGACTTCGGAGCGTTCGACGCCGCCAGCGACGACTGGAACCCCGCGATCATCGACGCGCTGCTGAGTCCCTGACTCGCGAGCCGGCGCTCGCCAAGCAATCCCTCACCAGCCCATCTGTCACCCAGCCCATGCGTCACCAGCGAGGGAGTGGCGCATCGAGCATGGATCGCCCGACTTCTTCGTGCCGCTCGCGCTCTTGGCGGCGGATGTATTCCTCGCCGCTCGGTGCGAACACAGCGGTTGGCGTGCCATGACGTGACGCGTCGGCGAGCTCGGTTCGGAGCTGCCGTCGTCCGCTTCGGCTGACGAGACTTCCGCCGGGCCCGGTCGAGACGAGCGGTGCGATGACGATGAGGACGTCGACGGTTCCAGGATCCACGAGGTCGGCGTTGGTCACCGACAGCACGGCACCGTCGATGTGGTCGGCTCCGTCCATCCTGACCGGTTTCGCGCCGAGTGGGATCGCGCCCGACGCGGCGATCTCGCTCGTCGGGTCGGGCGACTTGGCGAGCAGCTCGGCTCGGCGCGAACCGCTGCGGCACCGGGCGGACACGACCCTGGCCAACGTCTCCGGCTCGATGTGTTGCACCCATCCGAGGGCGTCGTCGCGGCCAGGCGGCTTGATCGCACAGATCGCTCGTCCGATGGCGAGTCGGCCAGCCGCGATCACCCGGTCCGATCCGCTCGGTTTCGTGGGAGGTGTTGCGATGGTGCGGAGCGCGTCGACGACGTCTGGTGTGGCCCGCTCGGGTGGTCCGGTTCGGCCGGCCACGAACGCACCGATCGATGTGCCGATGAGCGTCGACGCCATCGTGGGGCGAAAGCCCGTCGTCGCTTCCAGCGCAGCGAAACAGCCGCGCGTCCACGCACCGCCTGCGGGCCCGCCGGCACCGAGGACGAGACCGATTCGCTCGCCCGTACCGGGCGCCATCTGCTCACGCACCGCTCCGACGGTATCGCCGGGGAGAGCGGCGCTGGACTCTGGCGGGACGACGTTGCGTCGGCCAGCGTTGCGACCTGGGTGAGGGCACAGAGCGAGGTGCGTGTCGTAGTCTGGCGTCTCGTGTCGCGGTGTTCGAGCTGCTCGCAATCAGTCGTCGAGGGCCAACGGTTCTGTCCCGCGTGCGGAGAGCCACAGCAGGGCGTCGAACTCCTCGACGTTTCGGCCGGTGTGTATGCCCGGCGGACTTCGACCACGGTCTCTCGTAACAGTTCGTCGAACCGCTGGTTCGTCGTCTTGGCACTCGTTGTGGCTGGTGCGGTCGGCTGGTCGCTCGTGTCGTCCGGTGGCGATGCGAGCGCGAGCGAAGACGCCCTCGAGGACGAGATCGGCGCCGAGGAGTCGGAGGACGATTCCTCGACCACGCTGCCCGACGAGGATGACGCCGATGCAGCTGATGATTCAGACGACGACACCGCTGACGATCCAGAAGACGACACCGACGGCGACACCGACGATGGTGCACCGACGCGAGACTCCTTCCCCGGCGAGGACGAGGACTCCGAGGCTGACGGTGGTGACGACGACGGCGGTGAGAACGACGACGCCGAGCCGCTGCTGCCCGGCTCGGGGCTGACCGTCGCTGTTGGCAATCCGCTC
>CALLIQ010000022.1 GCA_938008925.1 uncultured Acidimicrobiales bacterium | reverse complement strand
GCTTCTGATGCACTTCACCGGCGAGTACCCGACCGATGAGGCTGGCCAGGCCGAGATGGGCCAGGCGTGGGGTGGATGGTACGGATCGCTCGGCGCCGCCATCGTCGACGCTGGCGGACAGGGCGCCCAGGCCACGGCGGTCGCCGCTTCGGGTGGCACCGACGTGAGTGGTGCCGTGACCGGCTACACGATCATCGAGGCCGAGAGCCACGAGGCAGCCGTCGAGATCGCTCAGCGCAATCCGATCGTCGCCGGCGACAACGGCACGGTCGATGTCGTCACCATCGTGGAGATGGGCTGAGTTCGCAACCGCAGGTTCACCGGGCGGTCAGTGGCGTTGAAGCCAGGCCGCCCGGTGCTTGCGCGGGTGTCGAGCGGGTTGGCTGTCGCGACAGAAGACGCCGTGAAGCGACACGGTCTGCGTGCCCCCGGGCAGAATCGAACTGCCGACGCACGGTTTAGGAAACCGACGCTCTATCCACTGAGCTACGGGGGCTGAGGTCGCCGGTGAGGCTAGCTGGTGTGTCGCACAGCGAGAAGGGGCCGGTTGCTGCGAGGCGGCAGGCGAACCTCCGCTGATCGAGACCTGACCCCCAGAGGTGGCGGAGGTTCAGCTGCCGGTGGTTGACCAGTGCCAGGCTTCGCTCGGCAGGTTGATCAGGCCGAAGTCGGAGGCGTTGTCGACGAGCCAGAAGAAGCCGGGGCTCTCCCACGTGAGGATCGAGCCGTTCTCGGTGAAGTCGACCGCGAGACCGGTCTGGTGCTCGGACCGGCCGGGAATCGCGGTCGGTGGCGAGCACGACGAGGCGGGTGCCTCGTAGATCACGTAGCGGCGCCACTCGGCGCTCGCTGCTGCCGCTTCGTCGGCGATGGTGCCGTCGCCTTCGGCGGCTTCGCCGTCGGTCCCGCCACCGGTTGGTGCGGTGCCGTCGGCGGGCGCGGTGTCGCCCGCCGGTGGGTCGGCTGCTGGCGGATCGGTGGCCGGGGGTTCGGTCACGGGCGGATCGGTCGCTGGAGGCTGTTCCCCACCACTCGTTTCGCCGCCGCTGGATTCGCCGCCACTCGACTCACCCTGAGCTGGCACCAGGTTCGACGGGCGAGACGGGCTCGCCTCGCCATCCGTCGATGTCGCCGCCTGTGGAGGCGTGGCGCCGCCGCAGTGAGCGAGCCGCAGCGCGATCTGTGACTCGACGGTTCGGTAGGCACCGCCGGCGAAGAAGATGCCGTCGGCGCGGGCGTGTGCGATGAGGGCGTCGAGTTCGTCCTCGATTTCGACGTTCACGTTGAACACGCCGGCGACGGAACGAAGCTCGACGTTGGAGTTGCGGACCTCTTGGCCTTCGGGGAGTTCTTCGCCCTCGGGCAACAGATTCCCGGCGGCCAGTGCCGCCGCGTCGCGATCGGCCTGGTCGGCGATCCGTCGGTGCTCCTCGGCGCGCACGTCGAACGCAGCGCGTGCTTCGGCCGCTTCGGTGAGTGCATCGCCGGTGGCGACCTCGATGATGCGTGCGGAGCGGAGCTCCTCTTCGGCATCGGCGAGCACCTCTTCGGCCGCCTCGAGTTCGGCTCGGACCGCATCGCGATCCTCGACGATCTCTTCGGTCGTGAAGTCGGCGAGCGATTCGGCGGCGATCACGTCGAGATCGGGGGACAAGATGTCGTTGAGCGTTCCTTCGGTGTTCCCGAGGAACCCGTCGATCGCGGCCGATCCGAGCGATTCCTGCTTGGTCTCGAGTCGGAGCTGTGCGTCCTTGACCGTCTCGGCGGCCTCGTTTCGAATTCGGCGGGCGGTGGAGACCTGGCTGGCGGCTGCGGCATCGGCGAGGACTGCGGTGAACTCCGTGTTCTCGAGTTCGAGCCGCATCCATCCGACCTCGGTGTCGGTCGTGGTGGCCACATCGAAGTTCTCGGGGTCGAGGTCGTAGTCCGGAATCCCCAGCAGACCGACGTTGATCTCCGTTGGCTCGATCTCCTCCTGGTCGACCTGCGCGTGCGCGGTCGGGGTCAGGGCGCTTGATGCGACGACCGCAACGAGCGCGGCGGTGGAGAGCAAACGACGCACGAGAGGTCCATCGGCATCTGGGCGCCAAAACCAAAGCCCTCGGTCCGTGTTTCGTTGGGTCATTCGGCCCACGGTTTCGAGCGCTTCGTGAGCCCCCGGTCGACCGATGGTGGGCGGAAGGTGCCGGAGTGAGGCGCTGACTCATCGTCGTTACGGATTGCGCCTAGGTTTGGAGGGTGAGCGAGCACGGCGAGGGAACCCCAGAAGCACCGCGTCCACCGGGCGTGCCCGGCCATCCAGGCCAGGCCCAACAGCCCCCGACGCCACCCCATCCAGGGGGCCAGCCGACCGCCCCGGGCCATCAGGCACCGGCTCCAGCGTCGCCCCAATCGCCTGCGCAGCCACACGCCCCTGCTGCGCCGCCACAACCGCAGACGCCGGCGCAGCCACAAGCACCGCAACCTCAGGCGCCAGCCCAGCCACAAGCACCGCAACCACAGGCACCGCGCCCCCAGGCGCCGGCGCCTCAAACTCCGCCAGCCAACCCTGGCTACACCGCCCCACCGGTCGCGAACCCCGGCTACACGGCGCCTCCCACACAAGCCCCGGCCACCGGCGGTTACCAGGCACCTGCCGGTCAGGCTCCGCCCGTTCAGGCAGCGGCTCCCTACGGGGCTGCACCCGCGCCGAAGAAGAAGAGCAAGGCCCCGATCATCGGCGGCGCCATCGCTGCGGTCGCCCTCGTCGGCGGCGGAGCGTTCGTGGCGCTCAGCGGCGGTGACGGAGACGACACCGCGACCGCGGCTCCCGAGACCACCGTGGCGGTGGCGACCACCGCCGCTCCCGCCGAATCCGTCGATGAGGCAGCCGACCCGGCCCCGGCGGACGCCGCGCCGCCGAGCGTGTCCGACCTGGCTCAGTCATCGGTGCAGATCATCCTCCTGTCCGACGACGGCACGCCGCTGTGCTCGGGCTCGGGAACCTTCGTCAACGCCGATGGCACCATCCTCACCAACGCCCACGTGGTCGCGTCCGATGTCGGCTGTCCCTTCAGCCGGATCGGAATCGCGGTCACGACCGACTCAGGGCTCCCTCCGGAGCTCCGCTACGAGGCCGATCTGCTCGTGGTCGACAACGAGCTCGATCTCGCGGTCGTCCGGGTCGCTCGGACCTCTGACGGCGGGCCGACAGACGGCCTGGCCTTCCCCGCTCTGCCGATCGGCGACAGCGACGCCGTCGAGATCGGCGACCAGATCCGCATCCTCGGCTACCCGTCGATCGGCGGCGACACCATCACCTTCACCAACGGCTCGGTCTCGGGCTTCACGGCTCAGGCCGGCGTGTCCGACCGGTCGTGGATCAAGACCGACGCGACCATCTCCGGCGGCAACAGCGGTGGCACGGCGGTCGATGACGAGGGACTCCTCGTCGGCGTTCCGACCCAGGCCGCTGCCAGCCAAGACGGCCCGATCGTCGACTGCCGAGTGATCACCGACACCAACGGCGATGGCCGCCTCGACGCCAACGACCAGTGCGTGCCGATCGGCGGCTTCCTGAACGGCCTCCGACCCATCAACTTGGCCAAGCCGCTCATCGAACAGGCGGCGACGGCGTCGCCGATGGAGCTCGAGGACAACACACCCGTCGTCCCGGCGGCCAACGTCGACACGAGCAACGTCCGTTTCTTCCGCCCTGGCTTCAGTCCCGGTATCGCTGAGCCGGAGAGCGACACACAGTTCGTCGTCACGGCCGAAGCCGGTATCGAGAGCATCTGCACCTGGTTCAACTGGGAAGGCTTCTCCTTCGGTGCTGCCTGGGACGCCGTGTGGCGCGTCGACGGCGAAATCGTCGAGGAGTACAGCTTTCTCGGCGAGATCTGGGAAGGCCCGGAGTCGGGCAACGACTACTGGCTCTGCGCCATCGACGATGACGCCGGCGGCCTCGACGCCGGCCTCTACGAAATGGTTTTCTTCGTCGAAGGTGAGCTCGTCTTCAGCGAGTCGATCCTCATCACGCCCGCGCCGGTGACGGTCCACGAGATCGAGTTCATCAACGAACTCGGCGAAGAGGTGTGCTTCCTGCGGATCAATCCGCTCGGATCGGCCGACTTCGGCCTCGACGAACTCGGCGCATCCCAGACGATCCTGCCCGGCGAGAGCGCCACGGTGTTCTTGCCGGAAGGCGATGTGATCGCCCAGGCCGAGAACTGTGCCGGCGAGCCGATTGGTGGCGACGCCAACGGCATCCTCATCGACGGTCCAGAGCCGATCACGATGACCCCGCCGGGCTGATCATGAGCTCAGGACTTGGGCACCCACTTGGACTTCTCCTGGACGCTTTCGGTCTCCATTCCCGCGGCCTCCCAGCCACCGAAGCCTTCCTCGAGATGTCCGATGTTCGGGTAGCCCATGTCCTTCATGGTCTTGGCTGCGAGCGCCGACCGACCACCGGCGGCGCAGTAGAGCAGGTAGCGCCGGTCGGGGGAGAAGACGTCGCGGTAGTACTCGCTCTCGGGATCGATCCAGAACTCGAGCATGCCGCGGGGTGCATGGACGGCGCCGGGGATCTTGCCTTTGCCGTAGAGCTCGCGGAAGTCACGGATGTCGACCACGACGACGTCGTCGGAGCTCTGCTCGGCCGCGAGTTCGGCCGGAGTGAGGTTGTCGATGGAGGCTTTGGCCTCCTCGACGAGGTCCCAGGCCTTCTTGATCGGTTGGTCGGTCATGGTCCATGGGGTAACACACAGGCGACCACAACCGCCACCTACTCGGCCGAGCGCACGGGCACGGGCGTGGGGCTGGGTGTGGGACCGGGTGTGGGACCGGGTGTGGGAATCGCGCGATCAGCCGTCGATCGCCGAGACGGGCAATCCTTCTCAGGGCTCTTTGGTTCGGTCCCGGGGGAGGTCACACTGTCGTGAGGATGTTGGATGGGATGCGGGAGCGAAATCGGTGGCGTACCGCCGCGGTCACGCTTGGCATTCTCGCTGCCATCAACGTGGCTGGAATCGGCGTGCTCAACCTGCTGTCGTCTGATGCGTCGAGCCCATCGGTGGTCGACGTCCGCGGGACGTCCACCGTGCCAGCATCCACTTCGACATCGGTCGCTGCCTCATCGACCACCAGCGCCCCGTCCTCGACGACCACTGACGAGCCGGACACGACGCTCGATGAATCCGACGGCACCGACTCCGAGACGGAGTCCGACACCGACTCGACGAACGGGTCGACCGGCTCCGGTGGAACGACGGCGACCACCGGGCGCGTCGTCACGACCCGTCCGCCCACCACCGCTGCGCCGACCACAGCGGCCCCCGTCACGGTGACGCCGACCACGCAACGTCCGGCCACCACACAGCGTCCCGTCACCACCCGTCCTGCCACCACCCAGGCGCCGACGACGCGCGAAGAGACGACGATCGTGATCCCGACCGTGCCGACGTCGGAGCCGCCCACGTGGACGGTGCCGACCTCGATCACGCTGCCGCCGATCCCGACGGTGACGATTCCGACGATCCCTCAGGCGCCAGACGTCAACGACCTCGTCGGCGGCAATGCCGATGACGGCGGTGGTGCAGCGCAAGACGCTGGCGATGATGCCGGCGACGACCTCGACGACGACTGAGCTCAGGGTGGACTCGGGCGATGCCCGAGTTTCGAATCAGCGGGTGTCGTCGCCGCTCGAGTTGGCGAGATCGTCGCTCAGCATGCAGGTGATGGCCCGCTCGTCGACGGTCATGTCGAGATCGCCGAGATCGAAGTCGCCGCCGATGCTCGGGCCGAAGTCCGGGGTCCCGTCGATGGTGACGGTCAGGTCTTCGGCGTCGGCGCCGTTGGCGATGAACTGTTCGGTGTAGGCATCGACGAGCACTTCTTCGGTGACCGTGTATGCGGCCTCCATGCACTCGCTCGATCCGATGACGCGTTGGGCGTAGGCATAGGCGGCGGGAGCGAGACCAAGATCGTCGCTCACCCACGGGAACACGTCGGTGAACTTGCCGATGAGCCCCTTGTTGACCTCGACGGTGTCAGCAGAAGCCACCGCGTCGACCCGAGGACGGACGAACACGATCGACTCGGCCGGGATGATGACCTCGGTCGTGCCGTCTCGCTTGTAGAGCACCTGTGTGGCGTGGCCCTCGACGCAGGTGTCGACATCGCCGTAGGCGGTCATGGTCACCGTGTCGGTCCGGTAGACGCGATCGAAGGCGGAGTGTTCACGCTTGCCCTCGACGGGCACCTCGGCGTAGATCCGGGCACGACAATCGAGTGCGATCTGGTCGACGGCGACGATGCGGGCCTCTTCGGGCAACGCCAACTCGACCTCGACGTCGGTGAAGTCGGGGATGACTTGCCACGGAAACTGCAAGGAGGCGACGCCGGCCCACAAGGCAATGCCGGACACACCGAGAGCTCCGAGAACAGCGCCGCTGAGGACCTTCTTCATCGTCACACCTTTCGAGTGGGTTCGATGAAGGACGGATGGGGTCGTGCGAAAGTCGCGGCGGTGCGTCGAACGTCACAATTTGGGCGGTCGAGGCGGTCACGGAGGGTGACGAACGGTCACGAAGGTGACGGAGTGTTGTCTTTGTTTACGAAACGGTGACGGACGCGCGCGAGTGTCGTCTCGCGAACAGAAAGAATTGCCCAGTCGTGGCACATTGATTCGAGCGGGCGACGCATGGTCAACATGCGTATCGAGAGGGGCAAGCGGTGGCAGTTGCAACGGTGGAGAACGGAAGCGGGCTCGGCGGAGTCATGGAAGCGGGCGGGTCGGCTCGTCGATTCGGTGAGCGCATCACCGTGCGACGCGATCTCGGCGTCTTCGCGATTCTCGGATTTGCGGTCATCGTGGCGGGCATCGGTATCTCGACCGGTGCCGCCCTTCTCGGTTTGGGCCTCGGCGCCATGTTGGTGATCGGCTCCACGCTCGTGGCAGCCGAAGGTGAGCCGCTGGCCGCTCGGTCGGCAGCGCTCATGGGCACGATTCACGTGCTCGCCATTACGCTGCTCACTCTCTGAACGAGCAAGCCGAGCAACCTCGCCGACGACGGGCGGCCATCGCCGCCGGTGTGATCATCGTGTTCGTGCTGGCCGTCGGCTGGTTCGACCGAAGCGCAGAGTCCACGGTCGAGCTGGGGGCGCCATCGAGGATGCTGGTGGTGAACATGGCCGGCCCGGTGCGGGTCACCACGGGTGAGTCGGCGTCGGTGACCCATCGGGACTCCTGGATGCTGCAACGACCCGACGTGTCTGCGGCAAGCCGTGGGACCGAAACGGTCGTCCGAGTTCGGTGCGAGACCCGCATGCCATGCCGCTCGGCTCTCGAGGTGGTCGCGCCACCGTCTGTGGAGCTCGTGATCGTCTCGTCAGACATCGTGTCGATCGATCGGTTCGACGGCGAGCTGACCGTGCTCGCCGACGACTCGGCGGTGGCGCTCGGACCCGTGTCGGGCTCAGCTCGTGTGGTGGCCGGAGGCGACATCACGGGTACCGCCTTGCGAGTCGACTCCTTCGATGCGTCGACGCTCGGTGACTCGGTCGCCGTGTCGTTCGAATCCGAACCGACGATCGTGTTCGTCTACGGAGCAAACGACCGTGTCGAGCTCACGCTCCCCGCTGCGTCCGACGGCGTTTCGGAGGCGGAGGTGACCGTCGACTCGGTGGGCGAGGTCGTCATCGGGCGTAGCCAACCGGGCGGAACGGCGCTAGACGTTGACGGGTGACACCTGATGTGGCGCGCGATCGCCTCTGCTCAGTTCTGATCGTCGAAGACCCCACCGAGGGTCTCTGGGAGATCTGTGACTCTGGTGAGGCGGGCGAGATCGTTCCCGAACTTCCGGCCCTTCGTCTCGAGCAGGACCCGATCCACCGTCACAAGGATGTGCTGGCCCACACGATCGCCGTCACGGCGAAGACCGGGCCCGATCTCACGCTGCGGCTGGCCGCTCTCTTTCATGACATCGGCAAGCCGGCCACCCGTTCGTTCGAACACGGAGGGGTGACCTTCCGCCACCACGAGGCCGTTGGGGCGAAGATCACGAAGAAGCGCATGCGCGAGCTCGAGTTCGATCGTCAGACCGTGAAGGACGTCGCCGAACTCGTTCGGCTGTCGGGACGCTTCAAGGGATACGGCGACGGCTGGAGCGACGCTGCGGTTCGGCGCTACGCCCGCGACGCCGGTCATCTCCTCGGCCAGCTCAACGGTCTGGTTCGGGCCGACTGCACCACCCGGAACCGAGCGAAGGAACAACGCCTCCACCGCCTGATCGACGAGCTGGAGGAACGCATCGTCGAGTTGGCCAAGGCCGACGCCGCTGCGGCGGAACGTCCCCAGATCGATGGCCGTGCCGTGATGGAACGCTACGACACCGCTGGCGGCCCGAAGGTCGGTCAGGCGCTCGCATTCCTGCTCGGGATCAAGCGAACCGATGGTGAGCTTCCCGATGAGGAGCTGCTGGCGCGGCTCGACCAGTGGTGGGCAGCGAACTGACCGAGTTCGAGCAGGCGGTCGTCGCCGTGCTCGATCAGACCGAGCCCGGCGACGTCATGACCTACGGCGAGGTCGCGGCCGAGGCCGGTTTCCCCGGCGCGGCGAGAGCGGTCGGCGGGGTGTTGCGACGGGTCGACGATCTCCCGTGGTGGCGAGTCGTTGCGGCAAGCGGACGTCTCATCCCTCACGACCCGAAGCGACACGCAGCGCTGCTCGCCGAAGAGGGCGTGAAGACCAAGAACGGCTTCGTCGTTCTCGACTGAATCGGCCCGTCTGAGTCAGCTCGACTGAGCGGCCCGACTGATCGGCTGGACTGGCGGGGGTGCCGTCAGGCCGTGTAGCCGTATCGGCCGAGCGCCGGCCGCGTGATGCGGGTGACGGTGGCCCTGGCCTTTGCGTCGAGCTCGGTTCGCCACGCATCGTCGAGCTTGAGCGCCAGCTCAGCCCCGCCGAACCGCAGCGGGTTTCCGGCGACCGAGTGCATCGGTGTCGAGATCGTCGCTCCGACCGGATCGGTGGAGGTGTCGAGGAATGGGAGAGCATCGCCCGAGCAGAGCGAGTCGATGCCTGCCAGCTCGCCGATGGCGCGAAGCGATCCGGCCGGGTCGGCGAGGAAATCCTCATAGCGAAGCCGCAGCGTCGGAACCCCGGCCTTTGCCAAGGTGTCGAAGCCTCGGTTGTCGGTCACCCAGCGCATGGCGGTTCGCGACGGCCGATAGGTCGGCATCATCTCGCCGTCGGTCTCGGGTCGGGCGACGGCCTTGGTCCATGAGTACGCAACGCCCCGTGGGTCTCGCACGACGTGGAGCACCCGGACGTCGAGCGCTGGGTCGAGCGCCAACAACGCGGCGGTGCTGAGGTGCTTCGAGGAGTCGAGGAGCACCGAGGCGCCGCTTCGTTCGGCCGAGGCCAGCAGCACCTTGCGCATCAGCTCGAGGTACTCGAGTTGATCGTCTTTGAGTGGCTTGTTGCGATGAGCGCCCAAGATCTGGGGCATGCGCCGCGAGCGGTCGACGCTCCAGCGAAGGTCGATCGCTCGGCGCAGGTCGAGTGCGTCCCAACCGCCGAAGGCCAGGCGTCCGACCTCGGGCCAGTGCTCGCAGTCGGCGAATCGTTCACCGCAGCCGCAGCGTTCCTGATCGCGCACACCGCGCTCCCACAGATGCACCGTTTCGCCGACGGCGAAGGTCTCGGGTGCCTCGTTGAGGAGCTTTTCGATCAGCGTGGTCCCGGACCGGCCGAGGCCGCCGATGAACAGCACGCGCTGGCGCTGGTCGGTGCCCGGGCTCGTCGGGTTTGTGTTCGCGTTCGTCATGGCTGCGGACCGATGTCAGTCGTGCCAGTTCATTGAACGCCCGAGCAGACGCTCGACCTCGGCGACGTCGGGCGCCAGAATCGATCGCAGCTCAGCGCGAAGACCCGCATCGAACTCGGGCTTCGGCTTGTTGTTCCATGCGGTGAAGGCCGCGGGGGCGTGGGCTGGCATGCCGAGGAAGTCGAGCACGGAGTCGTAGGTGGTCGAGGGATCCGCGTAGAGATCTTCGCTTCGCAACACGAGGAGCTGCTCGTGGGGGAAGGCGCGCATCCATCGCTCGAGACCTCGGGCGTAGCGGCCCTGGTCGATGTAGGAGAAGTGCTGGTGAGCGAAGCTCGTGTAGCCGGGGTCGGCCAGCATCCGCTCTTCCTCGCCATCGAGGCGGCTCGTCTCGGCGGCGATGGCATCGGCGAAGCTGAGCGTCTCGACGTCGTTGCGGCTGCGCTCCATCCAATGGCTGAACGCTCGGTCGACGGGATCGCGCAGCAGCGCGATCACCTTGGTGTCCGGTGCGTGACGCCGGGCCCTGATCGGGGCGTGGGGATGGTGGAGGTAGTACGGGGTGGCTTCACCGACGATGGTGCGTCGACCCGTCTCGGCCGATTGGCGCTCGAGGCTTGCGGTGGTCGGGAAGTGCGACCGGTACCAGGCCTCGCCTCGTTCGTAGTTCACGTCGAAGTAGTAGGTGCCCTTGCGGGTCTCTCGTCCGGGGAACAGCGATGCGACGTCGGGGTGATCGAGCAGCCAGCGAGCCATCGACGTCGTGCCGCCGCGCTTGGTGCCGATCACGAGGTAGTCGGGGGTCGCCCGGCGAGAAGCGGTGGCCATGCCGAAGCGGCGAATACCGTCGAGTGCCGCGGCGCGCGCCGTCTTCACGAGCCCTTCCGGCTTGCGATAGGGGGCGCCGTAGGGCGTCATGCGCGGCTCGGTTCGTTCGGGTTCGAACGCAGTCATCGCCATTCCTCAAGGATTCGGCCTGGGAGGCGCCGGAACAATAGGCCGGACGATCCAGCGAACGGGGTCGAAACATCAGCGCTGTTCGCCCCCGATCCTCGGGGGATCGACGCTCTGTGAGCGGGATTCAACCGTTGATCGGGCCGGATGAGTCGGTGAGGCGGCCGGGGCTTCGGCCGGACCGATTGGCCAAGAACTCAGCGGCGATGGCGACGGCGGTCTCCGACGGGTTCCGAGAGGCCAGGTCGAGCCCGATCGGTCCGTGGATTCGCTCGATCGATTCGTGACCGAGTTCGGCCAGTCGATTGGCTCGTGCGGTCTGGGTGCCGCGCGACCCCATGCCGCCGATGTAGCCGATGCCCGATCGCAGGGCGGCGTCGAGGAGGGGGACATCGACGGCCCGATCGTGGCTCAACACGATGAGGGCATCCGCTGGTCCAGCGTCGGTGAGGAAGGCCAACCCGTCGTCGACGGACTCCGAGATGGTGCACTCCCAGCCCATCAGGTGTCCCTGAGCCGAGATGGCCTCGGCCATAGGACCCGAACCCACGATCACGGCCTTGGTCGACGGCACGATCGTGGAGATCGCGATGTCGGCGCCGTCGATGGTGGCGACCTCGGTGGCGTTCGACCCGGCTGCGAGCCGCTCTCTTGCCACCTCGACGATGGGTTCGCCGGTCGAACCGGATTGCTCCTTGCGGGTGATGACCGCATCCGTCCCCGAGCCGTCTGCCGGGCTGACGATGGCCAGCGGTTGGGCCTGGCTCAGCCAAGTGGTGAGTGCTTCGGGAAGGTCGGCGACCGGCGTCGCGAGCAGGTGCGCGGTTCCTCCGCACACCATCCCCGCGTCATCGGCGGCTTCGTCGGTGACACGAGCGGTGAAGTGGTGGCGGCCGCTGTTGGCGGCCACCGCGTCGAGGATCGCCTGATCGCAGAGCCCGCCGAGGATTCGCCCGTGGACCTCGCCGTCTGCGACCACGGCCCCATCCGAACCGTCTCGCAGCCCGAAGCCGGACAGCGACGTCACGCGCACGAGCGTCGCGTTGGTCGGATCGAGCTCGAGCAGAGGTCCAACGGCAGCATCCATGGCACCAGCATCGCATGGCCAGTACCCTCCGCGACATGTCGTTGAC
>CALLIQ010000021.1 GCA_938008925.1 uncultured Acidimicrobiales bacterium | reverse complement strand
CATCAACGTCAGCTTCGACTGGAACTCGTCCGCTGCTGGAATGCACGTCGGATGAATTTGGGTGTAGCAGGGGTTGGCGAAGTAGGCGCCCTTGCGGTGCGCTCGCCATGCGGCCGTGACGTTGCAGGTCATGGCGTTGGTGCTCAGGTAGAACACGTTGCCGTAGCCGCCGGTGCACAGCACCACGGCGTGTGCCGAGTGGCTCTTCACTTCGCCGGTGGTGAGATCTCGGGTGACGATGCCGCAGGCTTCGCCGTCCTTCATGACGAGATCGAGCATCTCCTGGCGGGTGTGCAGCGTCACCTTGCCGGCGTCGACCTGGGCCATCATCTGCTGGTAGGCGCCGAGCAGGAGCTGCTGACCGGTCTGGCCTCGGGCGTAGAACGTGCGGCTCACCTGAGCGCCACCGAAGGAGCGGTTGGCGAGAAGGCCGCCGTACTCACGGGCGAAGGGCACGCCCTGTGCAGCCATCTGGTCGATGATGTCGACCGAGACCTGGGCGAGGCGGTAGGTGTTCGCCTCGCGGCCGCGATAGTCGCCACCCTTGATGGTGTCGTAGAACAGTCGGTAGACGCTGTCGCCGTCGTTGCGATAGTTCTTCGCCGCGTTGATGCCGCCCTGGGCGGCGATCGAGTGCGCTCGCCTGGGCGAGTCGTGGAACGTGAAGGCGTCGACCTCGTAGCCGAGCTCGGCCAGCGTTGCGGCTGCGGAAGAACCAGCGAGGCCGGTGCCGACCACGATGATCTTGAACTTCCGCTTGTTGGCGGGGTTGACCAGCTTGATACCGAACTTGTGGTTGTCCCACTTGTCGGCAAGTGGACCCTCAGGGATCTTTGAATCGGGAAGCATCTGGCGGTTCCTTACTCGTTCGACTCGAGGCTGACTTCAGGCTCTCCGGGCTCGATCGCACCAGCGATGATTGCGACCGGGAAGCTCAGGTTGCCAATGAGGATCGCGCCAGCAAGGCCTGCCGCGACTGATCGGCGGAGCGAATTCCACCGGGGATTGTTGAGACCGAGGCTCTGGAACATGCTCCACGCACCGTGGAAGATGTGGATCGAGATGGCCACGTTGGCGGCGATGTAGATGAGGGCGACCCACCAACGACCGAGGCTGTAGGCCAGGTTGTTGTAGACCTCGCCACGCTCCCAATCGGGGCTGATGGCGCTGATGCCCCAGGTGAGATCGGCCAGGTGGAAGACCAGGTAGAGGATGGTGATCACGCCGGTGACCCGCATCGAACGGGAGGCGAAGTTGGCGGCGAGCCAGTCCTGCTTCGACTGGTAGCGGCTGCCCGACGACTGGTTCATCCGGGTCAGCGAGTACGCCGAGTGGATGTGGAGAGCGAAGGCGCCCATCAGGCCGAAGCGGAGCAACCACAGGAAGTAGGTGCGGGGGAACAGCGGGACGAGCAGCTCACGCAGGAACTCGCCGTACAGGTCGATGTCCCACACCGCCTCGCCGTTGTGCTCGACGGCGCCCAGGTAGAGCTTGAGGTTGCCGAGCATGTGGAACACGACGAAGCCCAGCAGCATCAGGCCGGTGACGGCCATGACCCACTTCTTGCCGACAGCCGTTTGATACAGGTTCAGCGGGAAGGGCAGTTCGCGCTTCTTTGGCCGAATCGGCCGCTCTGCTGACGTGTTCTGGGCTGATGAGTTCCGGGCGGATGATCCTCCGGCCAGAGTTGGTGCTGCCACGCCTGACGCTCCAGTGCTCGATGGGTGTGCGGTGTTGAACGGGCGGCCCACGAGGTGGGTACCGCCGGCCGACACTACCGCCACCCCGTGGGCGGGGCCCAAGTTGTGTGACGTTTGAAACGAAACGTCCTCAGGTGACGCGACTGGCGTGCAGGGTCTCCGACGGCGGGATCACGACCGTCTGGTAGCGGTTGGTCGCCGACCACTCATCGGCTCGGAGCTCGAGATCGATCGTGAGCGGTCCGTTGAGGTCGGGAACGTCGAAGGCCAGCGTGCCGATGAGGGCACACGAATCAGCGTCGAGTTCGCCGCCCCAGGTGACGGTGCGGTGCCAGTCGCCGCACCGGGCGGTCGCGGTGACTCGGACGTCGTCGAGTTGATCGTGGAGATCGCTGACGGCGTGCACGTCGAACGAGAGCCGTTCTCCGGCCGAGGTGACCATCGGCGGCATGTCGGTCACGACGATGACGGGCCGACAGACGTCGGTCAGCGCTTCGTAGCCCGGCTTCGGTCGACGGTCATGACCCAGCACGCCGAAGCCGCCCGCCGGCTCGGCGTCGGCCAGCGCGGTGAGGCAGAACCCACCGACCGGTCGGTACTTCAGCCGCCGAAGCGTCTCGATGTGCACCCGGATCAGATCGGCCTGGTAGGCCCGCGTCGCAACCGACCATGCGATGCCGTCGGCGTAGGCCCGGCGAGGTAGGTAGCGGTCGAATGCGCCCTCTTGTGCGGTCGACCACTGCGGTGCGTCCTCGTCCCAGTCCTCGACGCTCACCGATTGGGCCCCGAAACCGCCGAGGAACGAGCCGAGCCGAGGCCACGAGCGCAGCAGTTCCGGGAGGTCTTCGGGCGCCCCGTTGTGCCAGCCCAACCACAGGTGGGGGTCCGAGGGCGTGAGGTCCGTGAGCGTCGGCAGACTGCCGGACCGGGCGATCACGGTTCGGCTCTTGTCGGCGTTGCGCAGCTCGCGGCGCAGCATCGGATCGAGGACCGAACGGTTCCAGCTCGGGAGGAGATGGCGGCTGAGACTCCGCCCGAACGACGGCAAGCGCTCGGTGCGGGCGGGCGGCTCGGGTAAGGCGGTGCCGTTGGGTTCGTCGTGGGCGCACCAGGCGGCGATCGATGGGTGATGGCCGAGCACGTCAACGGCCTCGCGAGCGGTCGCCTGGGCCCGGCCCCGAGCGCTGGTGGCGTAGCCGCCGACGAGCGGCAGATCCTGCCAGACCAACATGCCGCGACGGTCGGCTTCGTCGTAGAGCGCGGGTGGGGCGATGTGGCCGTGCACCCGGATCAGGTCGAGGCCCGCCGCCTGCGCCGATCGGACGTCGTCGCGGACCTGCTCGTCGGTGAGACTGGCGAGGAAGCGATGTTGAGGGCCGACGACGATTCCCTTGGCGAACAGGCGTCGACCATTGACCCGCCAGTTGAAGCTGTCGGCCGAGACCGACCGGAGACCGGTTCGCCAGTGTCGACGATCGGAGATGCGACTCCCGCGGTCGTGCGACGCTGCCCGATCGGGCGATGCCGCATCGACGGCGACCGACACGTCGTAGCGGGGCTGGTCGCCGAGAGCCTTCGGCCACCACAGCTCCGGCGACTCGACCTCGACGGTCCACTCGATTCGGTTCTCACCAGCGGCGAGACGGTGGGGGACGGAGTCGCCCGCCACGGCCTGCCCGCCGGGGCTCAGCACGCTCGTGTGGACGATCGCCTCGTGCTCGCCGTCGGTGCTGGCCGCCGTCTCGACGAACGGATCGGTGACGTCGAGGACCATGCGGAACGACAGTTGCGCTCGTTCGAGCGACGACTTCGTGCACACCAGTCGAGCGTGTCGGATCGCGACCGGGCCCGTGCGTTCGATCCGAATCCCTCGCCAGATCCCGCCGTTCGGTCCCGGGGGAGCGAGGGGGCCGGTCTGGAGCGAACCGGTGAGCGCCTGCTTCGAGCGACCTTCGGCCCGCGCCACCGATGCGATCTCGATGCTCAGCACGTGGGTGCGAACCGGCGTCGGCGATCGCAGGATCTCGGTGATGTCGAAGCGATGGGGGGCGAAGTAGTCGTTGGTGACGCCGACGTAGTGGCCGTCCAGCCAGATGTCGCTCTGGCCGATGACGCCGTCGAGGGTCAACCACAGCCGGTCGTCTGAAGAGGGGAGCGCCTCATCGAGATCGAGGGTGAAGTGCCGGCGATGCAGGATCGTGCCGGTCGCCTCGGCGAAGTCGGGATGCTGGGCCCAGTGTCCCGGGATCGACAGCGTCGGCCAGGCCGAATCGTCGAGGTCGGGATCGGCGCCGGATCGTCGCAACTCGGCATCGACCGCGGCGAGGCGCCACGTGCCGGCGAGATCGGCGACCGTTGAGATGCCCATGGACGAGCAGTCTGGCACCAGATCGGCGCCGGTTTGCAGGAACCTCCGTCACCTGTGGGGTCACGTCTCGATCAGCGTTGGTTCGACCTGGGGGGCGTCCTCGACCGCCGGAGCCGATCGGGATGGTTCGGGGAGTCGGGACTAGGGTCCTCGAGGTGGATGATCGACCGAGCACACTCGGCGCACTTCGGGCTTCTGGCTGGCAGTCGCGCACCATCAAAGACGAGATCCGGGAGAACGCCGTCGCCCGGATTCGCGCTGGCGAGGATCTGTTCCCCGGCGTCATGGGATACGAAGACACGGTCGTCCCCCAGCTCGAGCATGCGGTGCTCGCCGGGCACGATGTGGTGCTCCTCGGTGAGCGAGGTCAGGCCAAGACCCGCATCATCCGCTCGCTGACGAATCTGCTCGATGAGTGGATGCCGATCGTCGCCGGGTCCGAGATCAACGACGACCCGTTCGAGCCCATCTCGAAGTACGCAAAGGACCTCGTCGCCGAGCACGGCGACGACACCGAGATCGGTTGGGTGCACCGCGAGGACCGCTTCGGCGAGAAGTTGGCCACGCCAGACACCTCCATCGCCGACCTGATCGGCGAGGTCGACCCGATCAAGGTCGCGGAGGGTCGCTATCTCTCCGACGAGCTCACGCTCCACTACGGCCTCGTCCCCCGCACGAACCGCGGCGTGTTCGCCATCAACGAGCTTCCCGACCTCGCCGAGCGAATCCAGGTCGGTCTGCTCAACGTGCTCGAGGAGCGCGACGTGCAGGTCCGTGGCTACAAGGTCCGCCTCCCCGTCGACGTCATGCTCGTCGCTTCGGCGAACCCGGAGGACTACACCAACCGCGGTCGCATGATCACGCCGTTGAAGGACCGTTTCGGCGCTCAGATCCGAACGCACTACCCGCTCGAGGTGTCGACCGAGATCGAGATCGCCGATCAGGAGGCGCGCATCCCCGACGACGGCCTGGACACCCTCATCCCCGACTACATGAAGGAGCTCATCGCGAACTTCTCGCATGTGGCTCGTGGTTCGTCGCACGTCAATCAGCGTTCGGGTGTGTCGGTTCGTCTCACGGTGTCGAACCTCGAGACCCTCGTCGCTGCGGCGACTCGACGTGCACTTCGCCTCGGCGATGATCAAGTCGTACCTCGCGTGTCGGACCTCGATGCCCTGATCGCGTCGACCGCCGGCAAGATCGAGATCGAGTCGCTCGACGAGGATCGCGATGGCGAGGTCATCGACCATCTCTTCCGCACGGCGATCCTCACCACCTTCAAGGAACGGGTGTCGCCCGAGGGCGTCCGCCAGGTCGTCGATGCGTTCGAGAGCGACATGATGGTGAGCGCCGGCGATGACGTTCCGGCCGCGGACTACGTCGAGCTGTTGGCGTCGGAGCCGTCGTTCGCCGGTCCGGTCGCCGAGCTGCTCGGCGACGTCGATTCGCCGGCGGCGATCGCGTCGGCGATGGAGTTCATCCTCGAGGGCCTCCACCTCTCGAAGCGCCTGAACAAAGACGCCATCGGCACCCGCTCCAGCTACCGCGGTCGGGGCTGATCCCGGAATCGGGCCCGCTCGTCAGGTTTGGGCGTCACGTCTGGGCGTCATGTCTGGGCGTCAGGCCAGCGGATAGCGGGCCAGCCGCTCCGACAACAACCGATAGAAGCCGTCGGCATCGACGTCGTCGATCCAGGTGCAGTTCGGCACCTTCTTCGTGACGCCCCACCAGTCGACCGAGGTCTGACCCATGGTTCGCTCCGAGCCGATCTCGATCGTGACCGCCACCGACTTGCCCTGATACAGCGAGGGCTCGAGTAGGTAGGCGATCACGTTCGGATCGTGGAGCGGCCCGCCTGACGTGCCGTACTTCTCCTCGTCGAAGCGTTCGTAGAACGCGAGCATCTCGGCGCTGGCGATGCCGACGTCGGTGCCGAGCGATCGAAGGCTCTCGATCCATTCGTCGGACATCAACGCCCGATGGGTGACGTCGAGCGAGTGGACGACGATCGGCGCCCCCGACTCGAACACCGTGTGCGCGGCGTGCGGATCGACGTAGATGTTGAACTCCGCCGCCGGCGTGATGTTGCCGCCCTCTCGCCACGCCCCGCCCATCACGACGATCTCGGCGATGTTCTCGACGATCGACGGTTCCTTCACGATCGCCATGGCGATGTTGGTGAGCGGTCCGACGGGACACAACGTGACCGGCTCGGGATGGGAGCGAAGCGTGTCGATGATGAAGTCGACGGCGTGCCGTTCGTCGACGGGCAGCGTCGGCTCCGGGAGTTCGGGTCCGTCGAGGCCGGTCTTGCCGTGCACGTGCTCGGCCGTGACGAGCGAACGAACGAAGGGACGTGAGCAGCCGGCGAAGACGGGCACGTCGGATCGGCCGCTCAGCTCGACGAGCTTGCGGGCGTTGGCCAGCGTCAGGGGGAGCGGGACGTTCCCGGCGACACAGGTGATCCCCAGCACGTCGAGCTCGGGCGACGCGAGGGCCGTGAGGATCGCGATGGCGTCGTCCTGGCCGGGATCGGTGTCGAGGATGATCGGGCGAGCGCTCATGGCGGTGAACGTAGCCTCCCGCCGGGGAGGGGGCGTCAGGCCTGGGCGAGTCGGCGGAGGAGGTCGGCGGCTCGGCGAGGGCGTCGGTCGCGATCGACGACACCGTTCACGACGTCGAATCCGTTCTCCCAGCCCCAGGAGTCGATCGGACTCGATTGCCACCAGTCGGTCGCGCCCCCGGACCCGGCGGCCTCGATGACGGCTTGGAGATGATCGGCCTGTTCCTGCGGGTCGTCGCTCGTCGTGGCGTTGACGAGGTCGCCACAGGCGATGAGGCGACGAGTGCCAGCGAGCGCCGACGCCCGGTCGACGGCTTCCGCCATCGGCTCGGCCCGATCCGCGTGGAGCGGCGACCAACCGCCGTCGCCGTCGACGAGCACCGGCGGGCGAGGGTGGACGATCACGACGTCGTAGGCGTCGCGAAGCGAATCGACGGTGCTCGACGGCAGACCGGCCACGGTCAGCTCGCCGTCGGTCATGACCCGCTCGAGCGCGGCCCAAGAGACTTCGTCGAGCCACTCGGCGTGTGGCCGCGCTCGCACGTCGTCCTGGTCTGGCACGAAGCGGCGGCCGGTCACCGAAGCGGCAACGGGGGAGGTGCCACGCAGGAGTCGCCACGCGTCGGACTCGGCCCGCAGCACGTTGGCGACGGCGTTGGACGTGTCGGCGAGCGCCCGGGCCGGTCCCGGCGGAGCGAGACCGAGCACGTGAGAGCGCAGGACCCGACGGATCGGCTCGCGTTGGGGGATCCAGCCGGCGGCGAGATCGCCGACGAGTTCGCCGACGAAGTCGACGTGGGCGGGCCACAGCAGCGACCGGGCGCGGTCGTCGTCGAAGCCGCCCTCGTCATCGACGAACCAACCCGGCAGGGTGCCGTCGACGAGGCAGACCCACGGCGCCATCCCGAACTCGACGACCGCTTCCATGAGCAGACGGAAGCGTTCGATCTCGAGGTGGTCGTGCTCGCGAGGCCCCGGGGCGAGCCGAGCCCACTCCGCGGTCACGGCGAGTTCGGTGACGCCGAAGGAGGCGAGCATCTCGAGGTCGTCTCGCCAGCTCGCGTCGAACCCGTTGCCCTCACCGCTGTGCGGCGCACGACCTCGATCGATCCACCGGGCCCAGTCGGCCGTCGAAACCACCCCGACGGACTCGGCCGAGGTGATCCATGCCCCCACTCGTGCCATGGATCAGATTCCGAACGCGGTGCGGATCGCAGCGATGGTGTCGGCGGAGTCCGACCCGGCGAGGAGCGACGGGATACCCAGCGCCTCGGCCGCCTCGACGTTGTGGCTCATGTCGTCGACGAACAACGCCTCGGCTGGCTCGAGCTCGAACGCATCGAGACAGACCTCGAAGAACGCGGCGTCGGGCTTGCGTTCACCCACCAGTGCCGAGTTGACGATGGCGCTGACGAGGCCGGAGTCGAGGTAGCGCCGAGCGAGCAGATCCTGGATCGACGCGAAGTTGTTGGTGGCGATCACGACGGTGACGTCGGCGACGCGGAGCTCTTGGAGCAGCTCGATCATCTCGGGCCGATCGGGAGCGTTGAAGAACGACGGACCGGTCGGGTCGAACAGCCGTCCCGCGCCCGGCGCCTTCTCCTCGATGAAGTCCCGCAGCACGTCGTCGTCGATCTCGCCCCGCTCGGCCTGATGGAAGATCGAGTTGTCGCCGGCCATGTACTCAGCGAGGCCGCCGAACGCCTTCGCAACGTCCTCTTTCGAGAATCCGAGCTCGTCTGCGGCGAGCGACATCATCTGTCGCATCGGGACGGTGATCGTGCCTGCCCAGTCGATGAGCAGCGCCTCGGGCGGATTCTCGACCGTCTCTTCCTGCGGGGGGTCCTGGTCGCTTGCCGGGGTCGTCACGTCGTCGCTCACCGGTCTGAGGCTAGGGCCGAAAACGTGGGCCGTCGGTCTCGGATCGATGGTTGCGGCGATGATCCAGCCCGGCACGATGAGCCGATGTTGACGACGCAACCGGCCACGCACATCGACCTCAGTCACGTCATCACCGACGGGATGACGACCTATCCGGGGCTGCCGGAACCCACGGTCGCCGACCATCTCAGTCGCGAGGCGGCCGAGGAGATCTACGGACCGGGCATCACCTTCCAGATCGGGCTCGTGACGATGTGCACGAACACCGGCACCTACCTCGACGTGCCGTTCCATCGTTATGCGGACGGTCACGACCTCACCGGCCTCGCGCTGGAGCGGGTCGCCGCGATCGATGCGGTGCTGCTCGATCGCCGGGGCGAGCGGGTCATCGAGCTCGACGATCTCGACTCGGCGGCTGTCGCCGGCAAAGCCGTGCTCGTGTGGACGGGCCACGCGGCGACCTGGGGAACACCCGACTACTTCGAGAACCATCCCGCGCTCACCGGCGCTGCGGCCGAACGGTTGCGTGACGCCGGCGTCGCCTGCGTGGGCATCGACACGCTCAACATCGACGCAACGGAAGGAACGGGGGAGCGGCCCGTCCACTCCACACTGCTGCGAGCCGAGATCCCGATCATCGAGCACATGACCAATCTCGACGTGCTCGCCGCCGCGCTGGCCGCCGAATCGCTAGCCGGGTCGCCAGACGGCGCTGGCTTCACCTTCACCGCCGTCCCGCCAAAGATCGAAGGCTGCGGCACCTTCACCGTTCGCGCTTTCGCCACGCTCTAGCCGTTCTCCAGCCACCCTCTCGCCAACCCTCTCACCAACCTGTGGCCTGTCGCGCCATGGCCGGGTGGGACGGGCCGGGTGGGACGGGCCGGGTGGGGACGGGCTGCGGTGTCGGGTTAGGGTCGCGCATGGTCGGACAGCGGTTTCGTTACTCGCAGTGGGATGGCTCGCAGAAGGGGTTCGAGCTCGACGCCTTCGATGTCCTCGGCGAGCTGACCGACGATCTGCTCTACCACGGCGACCCCATGGCGGCGCTCCGCAGACTCATGCAGGAGGGCTTCGAGGACCGCAACGGTGAACGGGTCGAGGGTCTGCGCGAGATGCTCGAAAAGATCCGCGAGGAGCGCCAACAGCGTCTCGAGAACCACGACCTCGGCGGCGTCTACGACGAGATCAACGAAGCGCTGAGCGAGGTGGTCGATGCCGAGCGGCAGGGTCTCGAGGACCGCAACGCGCTCGCCGACATGATGCTCGGCGACCCCGACGCGAGCGCCGACGATCAGCGCAACGCCGAGCTGGCCAAGGAGACGACGGCCAACAAGTCGATGGAGCTCGGCATGCTCCCCGACGATCTCGCCGGGAAGGTCCGCTCGCTCCAGAACTACGACTTCGAGTCGCAGGAAGCACAGGCCAAGTTCGACGAGCTGGTCGAGCAACTCCGCAACGAATTGGTCAACCAGCAGTTCCAGAACATGACCGGCGCCATGGAAGACATGTCGCCCGAAGACCTCGCCCGGATGAAGGACATGATGTCCGGGCTGAACAAGCTCATCGAAGACCGAGCGCAGGGGGTCGACCCGGAGACCGAGCAGGAGAACTTCGAGAAGTTCATGGAGGAGTTCGGTGACTTCTTCCCGGGCGATCCGCAGAACCTCGATGAACTGCTCGAGCACATGGCGCAGCAGATGGCGGCCATGCAGGCGCTCATGAACTCGATGACGCCCGAGCAGCGCCAGCAGCTCATGGATCTGTCCAACCAGCTCATGGAGGACATGGATCTCAACTTCGAGATGAGCCGACTCGGCCAGAACCTTCAGCAGATGTTCCCCGATGCCGGGTGGGAGCGCAGCTACGACTTCGAGGGGTTCGATCCGCTCGGCATGGCCGATGCCTCGCAGATGCTCGCCGAGCTCGGCCAACTCGATCAGCTCGAGCAGTTCCTCCAGTCGCCGAGTTCGCCGTCCGCGCTCGCCGAGGTCGACCTCGACCAGGTCCGTCGACTCCTCGGTGACGAGTCGGCGGCGAGCCTCGAACGGGTGAGCGAGCTGGCCAAGATGATGGAGGAGCAGGGGCTCATCCAGAACAAGGAAGGCAAGCTCGAGCTCACGCCGAAGGGTCTGCGCCGACTCGGCCAGCAGGCGCTCGACGACCTGTTCTCGAAGATGACTGCCGACAAGCTCGGTCGCCACGACATGGAGATCTCCGGTCTCGGGCACGAGCGCAACTACGACACCAAGCCATACGAGTTCGGTGACCCGTTCAACCTCCACATCGAGCGCACCGTCCGCAACGCGATCCGCCGCACCGGTGGCGGCACGCCGGTCAACCTCACCCCGGACGACTTCGAGATCGAGCGGACCGAGCGCCAGGTGCGATCGAGCACGGTGCTCATGCTCGACCTCTCCCTCTCGATGCCGATGCGGGACAACTTCTTGCCAGCCAAGAAGGTGGCGATGGCGCTGTACTCGCTGATCTCGAGCCAGTTCCCCAACGACTACTTGGGCATCGTCAGCTTCAGCGAGGTGGCCAAGGAGCTCAAGCCGGCCGACCTCCCCGAGGTGTCATGGGACTTCGTGTACGGCACGAACATGCACCACGCCTTCCAGCTCAGCCAGAAGATGCTCGCTCGCGAGTCCGGCACGAAGCAGATCATCATGATCACCGACGGCGAGCCGACGGCCCACCTCTTGCCCGACGGCGCACCGTTCTTCTCCTACCCGCCGGCGCGCGAGACGGTGGAGCGGACGATGGCCGAGGTCATGCGATGCACAAAGGCCGGCATCACGATCAACACCTTCATGCTCGATCCCGACGGCGGGCTCCGGAACTTCGTGGAGCGCCTCACCGAACTGAACCAGGGTCGGGCCTTCTTCACGACGCCACAGAACCTCGGCGACTACGTGTTGGTCGACTTCATCGAGCACAAGAAGAAGCTGCTTCGAGGTCGGTGAGGGGCACCATCCCCCACTCGGTTCGGAACGCGCGGTAAAGAAAGTCCACTGTTTCTGGGCGTTCCGCTTGCCATTTTCGCCGTTCAGCGGCATAGTCACATCGTTGTAATTACAACGGCGGCACGATGTCGCGGGCGGCGTCCGACACCTCTGGTCAGTTTGTGCCAGGTCGAGCGTCGTACCGGGCGCACCTGCTCCGCCGCCGTTTGCTGGAGGCACCACGATGCGCATCGGTCGCAAACACATCATGCTCGACACGTCATGGCAGGAGTTTTCGAACTGCCTCGGCGTCGATCCAGACCTCTTCTTCCCCGAGCGCGGCGCATCCACCCGTGAGGCCAAAGAAGTGTGTCGGGGCTGCGTCGTGCGTGAAGACTGCCTCGAGTTCGCGCTCGCCAACGGCGAGAAGTTCGGCATCTGGGGCGGCATGAGCGAGCGGGAACGTCGCCGCATTCGCCGTCAGCGTGCACTGGCCCGCCAGGCAGCCGCCGCCACCGAGACCGCCTGAGGCGCCAGCCTCCCCGCCGCCCCTTTGCTCGTGTCGGGTTCCGAACCGACGGGGCCGCAGACCTCGGCCACCATCTCGCAGTGTGGTGGCCTGAAGCACGCTCAGCGGTTCCTGCGGTACCCTTTGCGTCATGGCAGGCCTCAAGCCCCAAGAACTCCTCATCATTCTCGTCATCCTCCTCGTGCTGTTCGGTGGCTCGAAACTCCCGCAGCTGGCCCGCAACGTCGGCCGTGCGCAAAAGGAGTTCAAGAGCGGTCTCGACGAGGGAATGGGCGAGTCAGCCGACGAGCAGAGCGACGCAACCTGACCAACGGCGCGCTGAATCGCCGGGTGACCGGTGGCGTCTGATCGAGTGGTCGCAGCGGCTGGTGCGGAATCGGCCGCTGCCTCGCGTTCGGTCGAGGGTGTCCCCACGTGGGACGAGGTGGCCCACACCCACAGCCGCTTCATCTACAGCGTCGCCTATCGGCTCAGCGGCAACCACCACGATGCACAGGACCTCGTCCAGGAGGTCCTGCTTCGCGTTCGCCGAGGTTTGGCGAACTACCAGCCCGGTAACTTCGAGGGTTGGCTGAGCCGAATCACCACCAACGCGTTCCTCGACCGAGTTCGCAAGCAGAAGCGGCGACCGACCCAACCGTTGCCCGATGACCCCGATCGATTCATCGAGGGGTCTCCCGGCGTCACAGCCGAGCTCGCCCAGCGCGACCTGCCCGATCATCTCCAGGATCTCCTCATGACGCTCGTACCCGAGTACCGCGTACCCGTGGTGCTCAAAGACGTGCTCGGCTTCAGCTACGAGGAGATCGCCGACCACCTCGACATCCCCATCGGAACTGTCCGCAGCCGGATCCACCGCGGCCGCTCGCGACTTCGCGACGCCTTGAGCGTCTAAGTATCGAACCTCTCCTTCCCATGCACCGACCCTCACCCACCCCGACCCCATCCTCACCGGCTCGACCCTCATCGTTTGACCTGGTCGATCCGACGAAAACCGATCAGTTTGGATCGATGGGGAACCTTGACCGCCGGCGTGGCGTTCAGAGCATCGCATGAGCCCCGACGAGTTTCTCGCAGAAGAGGCATGGGAGGCCGAGGTGACCGACCTCTTGGGCGGTCTCCCCTTCGTCGACCCTCCGCCCGGGCTCATCGATGATGCGCTGAACCACCGGCCGCTCTACGCCGGGCGCACGCTGGCCGGGCTCGCCGCTCTCGCCGTGCTCTCGCTCGGTGCGTTCGTTGGCCTCGGCGATGTCGACTTCGGCGGTGTCGACGGTGACTTCGTGGTGCCGCCCGTGGCCGACCTCGTCGCGCAGCACGACGCAACGGCCGGCGATGTCGCAGGTTCCGACCTGTTGAATCCCGCCCTCGGGTTCACCATCGGCTCGGGCAACGACGCGGTGCAGATCGAACCCATCCCCGACCAGGACGCATCGAACGCTGCGTCGTTGCCGGAAGGGTTCGAACGGCAGGCCACCTTCGCCGGATCCGAGCTCGAGCAGCAGGTCTTCGCCAGCACCGATGGCGCGGCGTCGATCTTCATTCAGCCCGGCTCGGTCGACTTCGATCAGTTGCCAGCCGCAGGTCGCACGACCATCGAAGGCGTGGCGGCCTGGACCGATCCGAGCACCGACACCGTGGTGGTGCAGGCGGCCGATGCAACCGTCACCATCGTCGGACTCGACGCAGCCGAGGTGGCAACCGTGGTGCAGTCACTCGATCAGCCCGCCTCGTTCTTGGGCAGCCTGGGCGGCCGGTTGTCCGAGTGGACGACGCAGCTGGGGTTCGCGAACCCCGACTGAGTTCAGCTCGCTGGGCTCGTCTTCTACCGGCTCAGCTCGCTCGACCGAGTGCGAGACGACGGGTGCGGCGGGCCTTCAAGATGCGTCGACGCTGACGCTCCGAGGTGGCTCCCCACACTCCGTGGTCGACGCGGTTGTCGAGGGCGTAGTTCAGGCAGGGTTCTTGCACCGGGCAGGTGCTGCAGATCTCCTTGGCGATCTCCACGCCGACGCCATCACTGGGGAAGAAGACAGCAGGCGGGTGGTTGTTGCAGTTGCCACGGGCCATCCAGGTCGTTTCCATGCATGTAGAGACGTTTGACCCAGGCGAATGGTTCCCGAGACTTCGAAATTTCTTCGAGAACTGTTCTCACCTCTGCTCCCACCTCTGCCTGTGAGCCGCCCATGGTTACACTCCCGCAAATGTCTGACGTCGAGACGCTCGAAGATCTTCCACCCGTGGCCCACGCCACCATTGCCTACCTCGGCCCGGTCTCTCCTCACTGGGAGCTGCGGGGCCATTTCGGCGAAGAGAAGATGCTCGATGACTTCTGGGCCCGGGTGCACGCACGGCTGCTGCTCTTGCCGAAGCACGACCCGCAGTTCCGCCGCAATCGCGAGCGGGTCAACCGCGACGCCGAGCGCGAGCTGATCCGTCTCGACTGGGACCTCGGTGACGAGGAGCCGGCCCGCCAGCCCCGTCGCGAGCAAGCGCCCGCACCCGTCGCTGAAGCAGCCCCTCCGGTCGAAGCCGTAGAAGCAGAGCCGGTAGAAGCAGAGCCGGTAGAAGCAGAGCCGGTCGAGGAAGAAGCCGTCGAAGCAGAGGTGGAAGCACCCGAGGCTGTCGAAGCGGACGCCCCGGAGGCCGATGCTGCCGAGGCCGCCGCTGCCGAGGACGCCGCTCCCGAGGCTGAGACCGCCGAGGACGAGGCCGCTCCGGCCGAGGAAGCACCCGCCGAGGAATCGTGACCGTCATCGGCGTCGACGTCGGGGGCACCAAGATCCTCGCCCGCTTCGTCGACCCGGTCACCGGCGCCGCTTCCGGTCGCGTCAAGAAAC
>CALLIQ010000020.1 GCA_938008925.1 uncultured Acidimicrobiales bacterium | reverse complement strand
GGCGACTCGAGCTGGAACACACCGATCGTCTGCCCCGCCTGAAGCAGCTCGTAGGTCTTGGGGTCCTCGAGGTCGACGTGGTCGATGTCGACGGTCACGCCGTGGACCTGTTCGATCAGCGCGATGGCGTCGCTGATCACGTCGAGGTTGCGAAGCCCCAGGAAGTCCATCTTGAGCAGGCCGAGCGACTCGACGCCGTTCATCTCGTACTGGGTGACGACCGGCGCCTCTTCGATCGGCTTGCCCGACTCCGGCTTTCGCTGGATCGGCAGATAGTCGGTGAGCGGGTCCTTGGTGATCACCACCGCAGCGGCGTGGATGCCGTCGCTCCGACGCATGCCCTCGAGCCCGCGGGCGACATCGATGACCTTGGCGACGTCTTCTTCTGCCTCGGCCATGGAGCGAAGCTCGCCAGCCATGGCGTAGCCGTCTTTGTACTTGTCCGACGGCTCGAAGCAGTACTTGAGCGGGGTGTCGCGACCCATGATCAGTGGCGGCATCGCCTTGGCGATCTTGTCGCCGACGGCATAGGGGTAACCGAGCACACGGGCGGCGTCTCGCACGGCCGCTCGAGCTTTGATCTGGCCGAACGTGACGATCTGAGCGACGTGGTCTCGGCCATAGCGATCGGCGCAGTACTGGATCATCTGATCTCGGTAACGCGAGTCGAAGTCCATGTCGATGTCGGGCATCGAGATGCGGCTCGGGTTCAAGAAGCGCTCGAACAGCAGGTCGTACTTGATGGGATCGAGGTCGGTGATCCACAGCGTGTAGGCCACCGCACAACCGGCGGCCGATCCACGGCCGGGGCCCACCCGAATCCCGACCTCGCGGGCGTAGCGGATCATGTCCCACGTGATCAGGAAGTAGGACGAGAACCCCATGTCGCTGATGACTTTGAGTTCGAAGTCGATTCGCTCGACCGCCTCGTCGGAGAGGGTCCGGCCCCACCGTTTGTGGGCGCCCTCGTAGGTGAGATGCCGCAGATAGTCATCGGCGCCCTCGAACCCATCGGGGATCGGAAAGTCGGGGAGCTGCGGCTGGCCGAACTCGATCTCGACCTGGCAGCGTTCCGCGATCCACAGCGAGTTGTCGCACGCCTCCGGCAGCTCGGCCCAGTCTCGGCGCATCTCGGCTGCGGTCTTGAGGTAGTGCTGGTCACCGCTGAACTTGAAGCGGTCCGGGTCGCTCATGAGCGAACCGGTCTGCACGCACAACAGCGCGTCGTGGGCGTCGTGGTCGACCTGGTTCGTGTAGTGCGAATCGTTGGTGGCCAGGATCGGAGCGTTGATCCGGCGGGCCACCTCGAGGAGCTGCGGGTTGGTCTGGATCTGCTCGGGGATGCCGTGGTCCTGCAGCTCGATGAAGAGGTTGTCGCGTCCGAAGATGTCTTGCAGCCGGCCGGCGCGCTCCACGGCGCGCTCCATGTCGCCCTGCATCAGCGCCTGCAGCACGTGGCCACCGAGACACCCGGTGGTGGCGATGATGCCTTCGCTGTGCTGCTCGAGGAGCTCCCAATCGACGCGGGGCTTGTAGTGGAACCCCTCCATGTATGCCTTGGATGCCAGCTGGATGAGGTTCTGGTAGCCGGTGTTGTTCTCGGCCAGTGCGATCAGGTGGTAGTAGAGCTTTTTGCCGCCATCGGTGCTGCCACCGGAGTCGTCGATCTTTCCGCGCCGGCTGGGACGCTCGTGGCGCGAGTCGTGCGCCTGATAGAGCTCACTCCCGATGATCGGATTGATGCCGTGGTCGCGACATGCGGTGTAGAAGTCGAGGACTCCGTACATGTTGCCGTGGTCGGTGATGCCGAGGGCCGGCTGGCCATCCGACGCGGCCTTCGCCACCAATTCATCGAGACGCGACGCCCCATCGAGCATCGAATACTCGGTGTGGACGTGCAGATGCGTAAAGCTCGAGCCCACTCACACTCCCCGCTTGGCTCCGGCCGTTCATCCTAGAACCCGATCACTCTAGAACAGAGCGGTTCCAAATCACATCGCTGTCATTCGGTTCCCGGCGAACGGGTGAATCAGCGTGGTTCAGGCGATCCCGGTGCGGGAGATGAACTCTGCACTCTGGGAAAAGCCGACCATCATCTCGCCCCTGGTCATGCCGCCGCGAAGCTGCCCGACCCAATAGTCGTAGCCCGCCTGATCGGGTGACCGACCCAGCACATTCCGGTAGACCATGTCGACGAAGTCCTTGTTCCAGAGGCTGCCGTAGCGGGCCCGGAACTCGTCGGAGCTGGCGAAGTGGTCGGCGATCTGTTCCAGCGAGACACCCTGGTTGCGCTGACCGACCCAGTAGTCGAGTCCGGCCTGATCGCTGTCGCGAAGGAAGAAGGCCTGATAGAGGCGACGCACACTGCCGATGTGTGACGAGTCGCCGCACGACGAACCCGCATCGGCCGGGGTGACGCTGGGGTTGGGCGACGACGACGACAGCGTTGCCAGCCGGGTGTCGAGGCGGCGGAACTGCACCGTGACCCACAGCCGACCGTTGGCATCGCACGACACACCCGCCCCAGCGAAGCGGAGGTTGGGGTCGACGATGAGGTTCCGGTGGCCGGGCGAATTCATGAAGGCGTCGGTGATCTGACCGCTGCGACCGCCGTACCCGACGATTTCGGCTCGGCCATCCGAGGAGTGGTAGAGCGTGTTCGAGCCGGCCATCGTGTCGCTCCACCGACGAGAAGCGGTGACCAGGGTCGGGTCGTTGGTCATCGGCTCGAGTCCGCGAGCGGCTCGCTCAGCGTTGATCTGCAGCATGAACTGCTGCTCGAGCACACTCTCGGCATCGGCCGACGCTGCGCCGGCGACACCGGCCCCGGGAACCGCGAACACGATCGTCAAAACCACGAGCCACGCGGTGGCGAGTCCTGCGAATCGACGCCGACCGAAGGGGCGGCGTGTCGCGTGTGAACGAGACGGGGCGGCTGTCACAAGTTCGACACATTAGTGATGACGCCCGTCACTTGCCACACCGGTTGACGGAAATTCCATCCGATCACCGCGCCCGAGCGCCGAACAGAACCACCCCGAACACAACGGGTCAGCGGGATGCTGAGGATTGACCTCGGCGCGGACGACGACCCCGAAATGGTCGAAATTGCTCACCCGTGATGGCGTGCATCCATCGCCCGTGTAACGGAATTGTGACCGAAGGCGACGGCGCGAGCACAGAGAGTGAACGACCGTGACGGAGGGTCAAGTCACGATGCTGGCTGCTCGAATCCGTCGAGGAACTCCGCCATCGCCCAGCCCCACCCGATCACGAACTGGCCAGCGTCGGTGTCCACGTCGTCGAAGACCGGGGCGCCGGGCGTCGCCTTCGCACTCTGGTGGTCGAGCAG
>CALLIQ010000019.1 GCA_938008925.1 uncultured Acidimicrobiales bacterium | reverse complement strand
GCTTCGAGCATCGCGGCGCGAGCGGCGGGATCACGCTCGTCGACGACTACGCCCACTTGCCGACGGAGGTGACCGCTGCCCTCGCCGCGGCTCGTTCGTTGAATCCGAACCGCCTCGTCACGGTGTTCCAGCCCCACCGGTTCAGCCGCACGGAGCAGCTGTGGTCGAGCTTCACCGACTCGTTCGTCGACACCGACGTGCTCATCGTGACCGGCATCTACTCAGCGGGCGAGGCGCCGCGAGAGGGCATTCACGGTCGGCTGATCGCCGACGACGTCGCGGCGGCGCACCCCGATGCGGATGTTCGATACGTCGAGCAACTCGACGACGTGGAGCAACTCCTCGTCGCCGACCTGGTTGCCGGCGACCTGGTGATGACGCTCGGCGCAGGCGATCTGACCGCCTTGCCGACTCGGCTGCTGGCGTCCCTCGATGCCTCGGGAGAGGCACTGGGCGAACACCGAGGCGGGGTTGAGTGAGCGGCGAGAGCCCCTCCGATTCGGCCGAACGGCCCATCTCACACGTTCGTGAGGCGTTGCGTCGGCTCGATCGTGCGGGCGGTGGTGACTCCGGCGTGCAGCTCGACGTCGAGTTCGACGCGCCCATCGGCCCGCGCTGTACCTACCGAGTCGGCGGCGCCGCAGCAGCCGTCGTGACCGTCCACGATCACGCCGACCTCGAAGCGCTTCGTTCGGCGATCGGCGACCACCCGATCGACACGCTCGTGGTCGGTCGGGGTTCGAACCTCCTCGTGACGGACGCCGGTTTCGACGGGGTCGTCGTCGTGCTCGGTGCGGGCTTCGAAGCCGTCGAGATCGAGGGATGTCGCGTCGTCGCTGGGGGAGCCGCATTGCTCCCCGTCGTCGCCAGGCGCACTGCGGCGGCTGGCTTGACCGGGTTCGAGTGGGCGGTCGGTGTACCCGGTTCGATCGGGGGAGCGGTGCGCATGAACGCCGGAGGCCATGGCTCCGACATGGTCGCATCGCTGGTCCGAGTGAGCCTGTTCGACCTCCGCGCGGGCGGACCACTCGACATCGACGCGTCCGATCTCGATCTGGCGTACCGATCGTCGAATCTGACCGAGCACCACGTCGTCACGTTCGCCGAGTTGTTGCTCGAGGAAGGCGACGCCGAGCACGCCGCAGCGGAGATCAGCGCGATCGTCGCGTGGCGTCGAGCCAACCAACCCGGTGGTCAGAACGCAGGGAGCGTCTTCGCGAACCCAGAGGGTGATTCGGCGGGACGACTGATCGATGCCGCCGGCCTCAAGGGCTTTCGCATCGGCACGGCGTCGGTGTCCGACAAACACGCGAACTTCATCCAGGCCGACCCCGACGGACGGGCCGACGACGTGTACCGACTCATCCGCCACATCCAACGAGTCATCGCCGACAATGACGGCATCGAGCTCCGAACCGAGAATCGGCTCATCGGATTTTCGAGCAACCTCGCAGACGGCACGTCAGGCGATCGCCCATGACCACGACGACACGACCTCCTCGACGCGCCGACAAGGCGCCTCGGGGCCCTCGCAAACAGGCGAGCGACACGAGCTCCGACGACGTCCACGAGGACACTCAGGACGACCTTGACGACCTTGACGTCATCGCTCATCCGAAGCTCGAGGCCCGTCGTGACGAGGTCGAGCGCGATGAACACAAGCGTCGGCTGCGCACCATCGGCGCGCTGATCGTCATCACGCTCGGTGCCATCGGCGCACTCGCTGCGCTTGACAGTTCGCTCCTCGACGTCGACCGCGTGCTCGTCAACGGTGCAGTGCGAACCGATCCTGCTGAGGCCATCGCGTCCGCTGCCATCGTCGAGGGCGATCCGCTCGCCGAGCTGGATCTCATCGGCGCCGAACAACGCATCGGGTTGCTGCCCTGGGTCGCGTCGGCGACCGTCGAACGCTCGTGGAACGGTGATGTGCGGATCTCGATCGTCGAACGAGTTCCGGTCGCCGCCATCCCCACCGACGGCGGTGTCTCGCTGATCGATCAGGCGGGCAGGCAGCTCGAGGTCGTCGCTGAACAACCGCCCGAGATGCTTCCCATCAGCGGGGTCACGGCATCCGGTCGACCGGGGGAGCCCGCGCCGCCGACGGCCCGGGCAGCCGTCAATGTGTTGGATCGGCTCACACCGGACCTCGCAGCCCAGATCGAACAGGTCGTGATCCGGCCGGACGGTGTCCTCGAGCTCGATCTCGTCGGCGAGGGGCGAGCGGTTCTCGGGGATGACTCGAGCCTCGACGACAAGCTGATCGGCCTCGAGACGATGCTCGTTCGGGCCGATCTCCGATGCCTGGCGTCGATCGATCTCCGGGTCCCGAGTGCGCCAGCGCTCACCCGGGCACGGCTCGACGGGAGCATCGGAGCGCTCGACGATCTCTCGACCTGTACATGAGGGTTGACCCGGCGACGCGAAGTGCGCCGCTGTGGTCACACGTGACAGTCCGCGGTCGATTCGCCAGCATCTGGCAAGATCACCCAACGCCGCATCGCTGGTCGAAGCTGGTGAACAACGGGCATACTGCGGAGTCTGCCCAACCGAGTCTGTCACCCCAGCGTGGCCGACCAAGGCCAGCAGTCAGCTGACCTCGAGAGACAGAAACAGCAGGGAATCAATGAGCACGCAGAACTACGTGGCGGTCATCAAGGTTGTCGGCGTCGGCGGCGGCGGGTGCAACGCCATCAACCGCATGATCGATGCCGGACTTCGCGGTGTCGAGTTCATCGCCGTCAACACCGATGCGCAAGCTCTGCTGATGAACGACGCCGAGACCAAGATCCACATCGGTCGCGAACTCACGAAGGGGCTCGGCGCCGGATCCGACCCGACGGTCGGCCAGCAGGCCGCCGACGAGCATCGCGATGAGATCGCCGAGGCCCTCGACGGGGCCGACATGGTGTTCATCACCGCTGGCGAGGGTGG
>CALLIQ010000018.1 GCA_938008925.1 uncultured Acidimicrobiales bacterium | reverse complement strand
GGGGTCGAGCGGGGCAGGAATCAACAGCTGAGCGGCGCCGTCTTTGTACTTGTCGTCGAAGTCGTAGAAGTCTGCGGCCGGTTTGATCTCACCAGGAAGCGACACACGGACCTCGTGGTTGCCGAGCACGGCGAGTTCGATCTCGCGCGCCTCGACGCCTTCCTCGACCACGACCCACTCGTCGTAGCGCAGAGCCAACGTGATGGCCTCGGCGAGTTCCTCGAGGTTGGTCGCTTTGCTGACCCCGACCGACGAGCCCATGTTGGCCGGCTTCACGAAACAGGGAAAACCGAGCTCGTCGGCGAGCTGCTCCAAGCGGTCGGGGTGTTCGCGCTGGTTCCACTCGTACTCGTCGAAGGCCTGCCAGCGGGTCTGGGGAATGCCAGCCGCATCGAGCAGTTCTTTCGCCTTCGCCTTGTCCATCGTGAGGGCCGACCCCAAGACGCCGGCGCCGACATAGGGCACGTTGGCGAGTTCGAGCATCCCCTGGACGGTTCCGTCTTCGCCGAGCGGGCCGTGCAGGAGCGGGAGGACGACGACACGGTCGCCATCGAGCGACGCCCGCACGACCGGATGCGGCTCGGTCGGGGTGCCCGCCGGGCTCAGCTGAGCCGGCAAATGGCGTTCGCCATCGGCGAGGATCGCGGCGGCGTCGTCAGCGATGGCCCACGCACCGTCGCGGCTGATGCCGACCGGCACGATGTCGTAGCGATCGGGATCGGCGGCGGCCAGAACGTGGGTTGCCGTCGTGCACGACACGTCGTGCTCGGCCGACTGACCACCGAACAGCACGACGAGGCGAATGCGCTCATCGGGGGACGTTTCAACCGGGTCGGAAGCCACGGCGAGGAGGGTAGACGACGCATCGATCGGCGACAGGCGCGTTCGCCCCAGGTCGCACCCCTGCGATCGCGCCCATCGTGATGGCTTCGCGTCACACTGTTGTGGTGCAACACACTCTGTCCGAACTGGCATCGCAGATCGACGGCGAACTCCGTGGGCCCGATGCCACCTTCGACGGTGCGTCGATCGACAGTCGCACGATCGCCGAGGGCGCCTTGTTCGTCCCGATCGTGGCCGAACGAGATGGCCACGACTTCATCGAGACGGCGGTCGCAGGCGGAGCGGTGGCGCACCTGACCTCTGAGCCGAACCGGGTGTTCGGCTCCGCCCTGTTGGTGGCCGACACCGCAACCGCCCTCTCCGCGCTCGGGTCCATCTCACGTGATCGCCTCGCCGTGAACGACTCGGGTCGAAGCGACGTGATCGGCGTGACGGGCAGCGTCGGCAAGACATCGGTGAAGGACCTGATCGCGGCCACGATCGGTGCCGATCGACTCACGCATGCGAACCCCGCGTCCTTCAACAACGAACTCGGCCTGCCGCTCACGCTCGTGAACACGCCGGACGGAGCCGAGACCGTGGTGCTCGAGATGGGGGCGAGGGGTGTCGGCCACATCGCGTCGCTGTGCGCGATCGGTCGGCCGACGGTCGGCGTCGTGACCCGCGTCGCCGAGGCCCACACGGAACTGTTCGGCTCGTTGGAAGGCGTTGCGCAGGCGAAGGGCGAGCTCATCGAGGCGATTCCCGCCGACGGCGTGGCCATCTTGAACGCCGACGATCCTTACGTCGCGGCGATGCGCGACCGGGCATCGGCAACGGTGCTCACGTACGGCTCGGAGTCAGCAGCCGCTGGCGCCGTCGACGTCCGCGTCGCCGATCTCGAGCTCGACGACGAGCTTCGTCCCCGGTTCACGATCAACACGCCGAACGGGTCGCGGTCCGTCCGGCTGAACGTGAGCGGTGCCCACATGGCATCCAACGCCGCCGCTGCGATCACGGCGGCGCTGGCCGTCGGCGTCGATCTCGATGTCGCCATCGCCGGTATCGGTGGCGCTCGGCTCTCCGCGCTGCGGATGGATGTCACCACCGCTGCATCGGGTGCGACGGTGATCAACGACGCTTACAACGCGAATCCAACCTCGATGCGGGCGGCCCTCGCTGCGCTCACGACCCTCGACGTGCAACGACGAATCGCCGTCTTGGGAGTCATGGCCGAGCTCGGCACCGATGGCGACTCGGACCATCGTGCCATCGCCGCCGAGGCCGGCGAGGCCGGGATCCGCGTGATCGCCGTCGATGCACCCGCCTACGGCGTCGCCGTCGAGCACGTCGACTCGGTTGATTCCGCTCTGGCGGCTCTTGGCGATGTCGGCTCAGGTGACGCGGTGCTGGTCAAGGGAAGTCGCGTGGCCCAGCTCGAGCGGCTGGTTCCCAGACTCTCCTGAGCGGTCACCGATCCGCGCGCAGCGGCTCGCCGTCTCGTACATTCGCCCGCCATGCCTGAAGCCGCGACCGATGCCCCTGCCACTCCCGCCTCCCCGGCGACTTCGTCTGTGTGTCAGACCCCCGAGTACAACCGATTCGGGATCTTCGCCGAGTGCCCGCATTGCGGCGGTTCGATGTCGCCGGAGCACGCTCACTACCGTTGTGGCTCCTGCGGCTGGCGAGACAGCTGCTGCGACTGAGTTCGAGCCGATCCCGGCCCGACCGTCGCGACCGAAGGGGTCGAGCCGTTGAACAAGTGGATCGCTGGAGCTCGACCGAAGACGCTTCCAGCGGCAGTGGTTCCCGTTGCTGTCGGGACCGCCGTCGCCGCCGGCCTGAGTTCTGCCGAGGGCGCTGACGGCATCATCTGGTGGCGAGCATTCGCCGCTCTGGTCGTGTCGCTCGCGCTCCAGGTCGCCACCAACTACGTGAACGACTACGCCGACGGCGAGCGAGGGACTGACGACGACCGTGTCGGCCCGGCTCGTCTGGTCGGCGGGGGAATGGCGTCTGCTCGTGAGGTGAAGATCGCGGCGGCGGCGTCGTTCGCCGTCGCCGGTGTTGCCGGGGGTGCGCTCGCTCTCGCGGTCGGCCCCGAGCTGTTCGTGGTCGGCGCGATCTCGATGCTCGCCGGATGGGCCTACACCGGCGGTCCCAAGCCGTACGGCTACCTCGGCCTCGGCGAGCTGTTCGTCTTCGTGTTCTTCGGTGTGGTCGCCACCGTCGGCTCCGCCTACGTCCACACCGAACAGGTCGACGGCCTCGCCTTGCTCGCTTCGGTTCCGGTCGGCCTCCTCGCCGTCGCCCTGCTCGTCATCAACAACCTCCGAGACATCCCGGGCGACACGGATTCTGGCAAGCAGACGCTCGCCGTCCGCATCGGCGACGCAGGGACTCGTCAGCTCTACGTCGGGCTGTTCGTCGTGGTCGGCGTCACCATCGCGCTCGCTGCGTTGCAGCGCCCATTCGCCGCCCTCGGGTTGGTCGGTCTCGCTGCTGCGATCGCACCGATCAAGATCGTTCGAGGCGGCGCGCTCGGCCTCGACCTCATCCCCGTGCTCGGCGGCACCGGCCGAGTGCAGATGATCACGGGCCTGCTCTTCGCCATCGGTCTCGCCCTCAGCGCCTGAACCACTCGGATCTGAACCACTCCAACTGACTGCAAGGTCGAGCCTCAGTTTCGGGGGGTTCCTGCCGATACTCACAAGGTGAGTGGCACGGACACCACCTCGCGGCGAGAGAAGCGACGGCAGAGCCAGGCCGGCGCCAAGACGCTGGTGAAGAACGGCGGTCCGTCGCGCCTGCGCAACAAACGTCAGGAAAAGATCGTCTCAATGATCGACGGGTACGACTCGATCATGACGCTGTCGTTCGCCATGGCCGCCGTGTTCTTGATGTGGCTCATTCCGGCCTTCGCCACGATGGCCGTTGGCGCGTTCGGGCTCGCAAGCCGAAGCTCGGTCGATGAAACGGGAGCCGACGGCTTCATTCGAGCCCTCGAAATCGTCCAGGGCGCCCAGAGCACCTTCATGTTCGTCACCGGCGTCTTCTTCATCTACTGGGCATTCCGGGCTCGGGAGAACGTCCGCCGCCTCGGCAAGCGCCATCGCATTGGATTCGGTGACATTCTGATCAAGCGGGCAAAGGCGGCGATCGTGGCGTTCCTTGCGCTCGTCATCGCCTTCTTCGTGCCGATCCAGTCCGTCCTGGTGCTGGCCACGCTCGTCATCGCCGGCTGCTCGATCTACATCGCGTATACCGTCCACGCCCTCGCGTACGCGACGATGCGCATGCTGTGGCGGACGAGCTCGCCACCCATTGGACTCGAGAACGCGCTTCCACACGCCGGCGTCGCCTGGATCTGGTCGTGGGGTCTCTACTCCGCCATGCTCGGATTCGTCCAGAGCCCACAGCGCACCCCCGACTTCGAGGGCCTCTCGTTGGCCACGCTCGGCCTGTTGGCGATCGTGCAGGGTTTGGCATGTGCGGTCGCTGTCGCATCGGCCGCCCGGCTCGTCATCGGCGTCGCCGTCCGCCAGGACGAACGACTGGACGTGATCATCAGCCACGTCGACGACGACGGGCCCGAAAGCGATGAGCCCCGCACGGTCACGACCGACCAGATTCAGTCCGCGTGGGACGAGTCTGACAAGTTCGT
>CALLIQ010000017.1 GCA_938008925.1 uncultured Acidimicrobiales bacterium | reverse complement strand
GCATCGGAGCGCGAGAGCAGTGTCTCGTTGACGGCCTTGGCATGGCCGGGCGCCATGCCCTGCAGCATCTCGAATTGGATTCGATCGGAGACACCGCGTTCGGCCGCGAGCAGTGACGTCCACGCCACATCGAAGAGGTTGTGGCTCGCCACCCCGATCCGGACTCCGGCGAGGCGGTCCGCTTCGAGGGCCCAGTCGAGACAGCGGCGGTAGCTGGCGTCGGTGTCGAGCTTCGAGCCGAAGGGAGCCTGCTCCCAACCATGGATCTCGGCATCGACCTTCTCCATGGCCAGGTTGGCGCCCTTGACGAGGCGGATCTTGATGACCCCTCCCCCGTTGTCGTGCCGCTCGTTTGCCCACTCGACGAGCTCGCGCAGGGCGTCGAACGCGTCCGGTAGGTAGGCCTGGAGCACGATGCCGGCGTCGAGGTGACGACGGGTCGGTGCGTCGAGTACTTCTTTGAACGCATCGACCGTCAACCGGAGGTCGTGGTACTCCTCCATGTCGAAGTTCACGAACGTGGACGGCTCGATGATGGCGGCTGCATCGAGCAGAGCGGCCGCACGCTCGGTGACTCGGCGCAAGCTCCCCTGGTGATCCCAATGGTTGAGCTGGGAGGCAACGGCGGAGATCTTCACCGAGACGTAGTCGACGTCCGGCTGGTGCAGGAGCTCGACGAGGCGATCGAGGCGGGCCTGGGCCTCGCGTTCGCCGAGCACCGCCTCCCCGAGGAGATTGACGTTGACCGCCCACCCACCGCTGCGCTGTTGCTCGAGGTGCTCGGCCAGCGCGGTCGACTCGGCCGGGGCGACGAGATGACCGACGATCGCTCGCATTCGTCGGCGGGCGAGCGGCATCACGATGCGAGGAAGCAGCGGGGCGATCCGAGCACCGACGCTCAGCAACGCCTTGTCGATCGTGGACAGGAAGCTCGGCGCGTCGATCGATGAGAGCAGGGCATGCATCTGACCCGCCGCGACTCGATTGTCATCCGGCCGGATGACTCGATCGACGAACGCCATGACGAACTCGACGCCATCGTCGTCGAGCACGAGATCTCGGAGTTGAGCCATGACCTGGCGATCCGCTGCCGTTTCGAGCGCGTTGGCTCGCCGGAGCCACGTCGCCACCATGTCGACCGCCTCGTCGACGAGTGCGTCTGCGGGACGAGGGGATGCGACCGGTTCGGTGTCGAGCATGACACCAGCCTGATGGCGATGACCGGGTCGGGTCTTGTACGAATCTGGTGGGGCGAGCGCCCGGATTCTCCTACGGCGCCGTTTCCGATCGAGCACTGTCCAATCGAGCACTGTCCGAACGAGCGCTGTCCGAACGAGCGCTGCGTGCGAGGGCCCTGAACTGGGCCGGGGTGTGGTTGGTGAGTCGAGCGAACCGTCGGGTCATGTCCGACTGGTCATAGAACCCGGCAGAGGTCGCAATGTCGGTGAGGGCCGTGTCGGTTTCGGTCAGGAGTTGAGCGACCCGCTCCACGCGGACCCGCAGCACGTACTGCTTGGGCGTGATGCCGAACACCCGCTTCATCCGACGGTCGAGTTGGTCCGAGCTGCAACCGGCGACGGTCGCCAGGTCGGTGGCTCGGATCGGCTCGTCGAGGTGATCTCGTACGTGGGCGACCACGTGCTGCAGGCTCTCGACCGCGATCCGCTCACTCGTCGGCGTCTTCAGATCTCGGCTCACGCTCGCGAGTGCGACCACCGAGCCGTCGTCGACGATCGGGAGCTTGGTCGTGAGGTACCAGCCGAGCTCGCCGGTCGGGCGGCGGATCAGTTCGAGCTCGTCGCGCAGCGCCTCGCCGGTTTCGAACACGTGGGTGTCTTGCTCCTCGTACCGCTCGGCCAACTCGGGAATGAAGACCTCGGACGCTCGATGGCCCACCACCTCGCCCACCGTCGAGCGGCCGCTCCGGCGCACGAAGGCGTCATTCACCCGCAGATACGTGCCGTCGCGGAGCTTCACGCAGAACATGACGTCGACGAGGACGTCAAAGAGGCTGATCAGCTCGTCCTGGAACGAGAGCGAGTCCGGGTCCACCAAGCTCACGGCGTCCACTCGACCGGAAGGTTCAGCGGCCCTCGAAAGGCCCAGCCGCCGAATGTGGCCGGTTCCGAGGAATCGGCGAGCCGCAGACCGTCGAGTGTCTCGAACAGTCGGGGTAGTGCGATGTCGCCGACCAAGCTGCGCGAGGCGGCGGCGCCGGCACAGAAGTGAGGACCGGCCCCGAACGTCAGGCTCGCCCGATTGTCTCGCGTGACGTCGAAACGATCGGCGTTCTCGAAGTGTTCCTCGTCGCGGTTGGCAGAGCTGAACATGAAGAAGACTCGTTCCTCGGGTTCGAACTCGACGCCGCCGAACTGGTGCTGAGCAGCGATGCGACGGGGCGACATGCCGATCGGCGAGACCCAACGGCAGTACTCCTCGAACACATCGAGCCATGTCGCCCCACCCGCTCGGACGAGCTCGAGCTGCTCTGGGTGAGTGAGCAGCGCCCAGGCAGCACCGGCGATGGCGTCGCGCGGCTCGTTCTGGCCGCCGGAGATCGTCAGCTTGATGTTCGCCCGCACGTTCTCCAATGGCATCCCCGATTCGAGCATGACCGACAGCAGGCTGTGATCGGGCGTGGTTCGCACCTCATCGAGCCGCTCATCGATCGCTCGATCGATCGATGCCGTCGCTTCGCGGCACCGCGCCTCGACGTCGGAGTCTCCCGTGTAGTTGGCGATCCCGTCGATCATGGCTTGGCTCCACGCGTCCATCTCGCCGTGGGTGATCGTGGTCAGCCCGGTCATGATCTTCAGCGCCTCGCCGCTGACCGCGGTCGCATAGGTCGCCGTCAGGTCGGCAGCCCCCGCCGGAACGAGATCACGGAGCACGGAGTCGGTGAGTTCGGCGAACTGAGCAGCCCACGTCGACGCGACCGTCTTCGGCGAGATCGCCGGGTAGTAGACGAACCGCTCCTTGCGGTGGTCGTCGCCGTCTCGACGCATCATGTTCTGCCCCATCAAGACGTTCATCAGTCCGCCGGGTTGATCCGAAGAGAACACGGCGACGTTCTTCTCACAGGTGTGGATGTCGTCTCGACGGGTGATGAGCGTCGCGCCGAGCTCGGGAACGAAGCAGATGGGCGCATCGGCCCGCATCGCCGCCAGTGTCGGATACGGATCGTCCCAGAACTCGGCAACGTCGATCGAGAAGGTCGGGGCGTTCGACATCCCCCGGTTCTACCCCACCGGGACCGAACGCGAGCAGACCCGCCCGAAGGCGGGTCCGGCTCACGTGATGGTGCTTCTGCGATTCGTCAGGGAGCGATGAACAGGTCGAGGAGCTGTGCGTTGTCGAGCACGGCGGCGCCTCGGGCCTTCGCATCGCTGGCGAGGATGGGGTTGTCGGTGACGACGGCGACAGGCCACTCACGGGGATAGCCGTCGACGAGCTCGGACAGGGCCGAGGCCGGCTCGACGCCGGATGCCGTCAGGCGAACTCGCACGGCCCGTGAGACGGGCAATGCGTCGTCTTCGCCGATCGACCCGTCGAAGATCGTGTCGGGGGCAGCGCCGGTGTCGGCGGCGAGATCGCCGAGGTAGCTCACGAGTGCATCGCGACGTTCGACGGTCGGAAGGCTCGGCCAACCCATGCCGGCAACGGCATCGCCGTCGATGAGCAGGACCACGTCTTCGACCGACACGACGTAGCGAGCGATGCTCACCGGGTCGTCGATGATGGTGGGCGGAACGACGATGGTCTTACGGCCGACGATGCCTTGGGCATCGGGGACGGGTGCCACCGGCACGACGACATCGTCGATGAGGCCTTCGTCGGTTGCGTCGCTGGCGAGCAGCGGCATCTCAGTCAGCGGCATCTCGGTGATGGCCGGTTCCTCGACGATGGGGATGTCGATCGCCAGCTCGTCGGCCCCGATTTCCTGGGCCGGGGTCTCGTCGGCAAGCGGGAGTGCGGCGAACGGATCGAGCTCGGCCGACTGGTCGGCTTCACCCTCGGGCTGTTCGGTCGAGGCATGCGATGCGTCGAGGGAGTCGGCGCTGAGCTCGGCCGGGGGGCGCTCCAGATCGTCGGATCCGAGTCCGTAGGAGGCGAGCATGTCGTCGAGGGGCATCGGCTGCGACGGTGCCTCGGTCTCGGCATCGTCGGCCTCTTCGACGACCGCTTCAGGTGCGTCAGCCGCTTCGATGTCGGCATCCACTGCGTCCGTGGCGTCGGCCTCGGGCATCCAGGCGGTGGGGTCGACGTCGACGGCGGCCTCGCCACCGGTCCACGACACGTCGGCTGAGTCAGCGACGGGCTCGTCGGCCAGGATCTCGTCAGCAACGATCTCGTCAGCAACGGGCTCATCAGCAACGATCTGTTCGATTGCAGGCTCGTCGACGACGACGTCTTCGGCGGCGTCTTCGAGTACGTGCTCGACCGGGTTCTCGATCGTCGGTGCGACCTCGGACGCTGCGTTCGAACGAGCGTTGGTCACGAGCGCATCGGCGCCTCGGTGAGCATCGCCGATGGCTTCGGCGGTCTCGGATGCATCGCTGATTCCCGTCTCGATGAGCGAGAGGTCGTCGTTGAGCTGCGTCGTCGCCACCTTGAAGGTGTTGCGGGTTGCGTCGAGCGAGCCGCGCACCTGCTCGAGCTGGTCGGCGAGCACGTTGCGCTCGGCCTCGACGCGACCCAGCTGGGTGGCGAGATCGTCGAAGAGAGCCTGGCGGCTGGCCACGGAGGTCTCACGTTCCCGAGAGAGCGCTTCGAGTTCGCGTTCGACAGCGAGACGCTGTTCGGAGAGTCCGCCGAGCTCGACCTGCAGTTCCTGCCACTGGGCAGAAACTCGGGAGAGCTGGCCTTCGAGGTCGACTCGGGCCTGTTCGGCCACTTCCAGCTTCGCGTTCGCCTCGTCCAGGTCAGCGCTGGCGACGGCGTGGTTGGTGACGGCTGCGTCACGCTCGGCCGTGATCGTCTCGATGGACGTGTTGGCGTCGGCGAGAGACTGCTCGGTCGCGCTGAGTTGACCGCGAAGGCCATCTCGTTCGCTCTCGAGACTCACGAGCTGTGCTTCAGCAGCATCGAGGCTCACCGAACGGGCCTGGGCTCCGACGAGGGCCGACTTGGTCGTGTCGAGTTCGGCGTTTGCAGTGCCGAGCTGTTCGTACGCTTCGGCGAGTTCGGCGCTCACCGCTTCGAGGTTGACGGTGGCCTCGGCCAGCGCTTCCTCGGTGATGGCGAGGCGCTGCTCGGCATCGGCCAGACGCTGCTCGGCATTCGCCGCCCGGCTGTTCGCCTGGGTCGACTCCGTTTCAGCGTGGGCGACCGCAGCCTGCATCGAGGACAGATCGGTCTCGAGCTCAGCGACCCTGGCAGCGGACTGACGGCTCGCGTCGTTGAGCGCAGTCCGGTCGGCCTCCGCAGTGGCGAGGGCGGACTTCAGCGACTCCAGTTCGTTGGCGAGCTCAGATGCCTCGCGGCGACGACGCTCGACCTCGGTCTCGAGGTCGGTCACCGACGACGACACGACCTTGCGCTCGTCTGCGAGACGATCGACGAGCGATCGCAGGCTCGTGAGCTCATCCTCGATCGTCGCCTTGCTGGCTTCGGTCGCGTCGACGCGTGGGCTGGCCGACGCGGCGACCGGCTCGGGCTGGACGGGCACCTGCGGCGACTCGGCGGGAGCAGACGGGACCGGAGCAGGCTGGCTTGAAGCGGGCTGGGTCGGAGCGGGCTCGGTGGGCGCCGCCGGCGCATCTTCTGTGACAGGGGCGGCAGGAGCGGTGCCGCCCATGAGCCATGTGTATCCCTCGGCTCCGACCTCGTCCTGGTCGGCGACGGCGACGACCCGTGCACGAAACTCGGGGTCCTCCTCGATCGCCCGCTGCGCCACGGTCATGGCGCGGCGAGGCAGGTGAGCGACATAGAGAAAGCTCCGCATCGCGGCGGGAGGGTTGATCGGCGGGTTCGCC
>CALLIQ010000016.1 GCA_938008925.1 uncultured Acidimicrobiales bacterium | reverse complement strand
GATGCACACCTGGCGTGCTCACCTCGACGGTGTGCTGAGCATCTCGGTAGAAGCCGACCTCGCGGACGTAGGCCAAGGTGGCACCGCCCGTTGCCCGCGACTGCGGATCGAGTGACGGAAACTTGCCGACGATCGTCTTCGGCTCGGACGAGTCCGAGGACCAGGTCAGGTCGTACCGCACGTTTTCGCCGACCTGGCCAGTGCCGATCGACCGCCGGTCGATGGCGTCGAGCTGGCCGGGCCGCCCCAACACGGCGGACAACCAGTCAGGATCGACTCGGTCATCGCTCATGACCCGGTCTGAGGCTGCAGGAGTCGATGGCTCGGTCACCGCGGAAGTCTCGCAGACCGGCGACACGAACCCAAGATGGGCCAGCTGCTAGAACGAAGGGGTGACGACGTCCCTGCAGCACCTGCCACCGACGGCGACCGAGGATGCGATTTCGGCGGCGCTCGATGCCGATGGCGCCGTGATCGTCGATCACCTCGTCGATCCCGGGGTGCTCGATCTCGTGTCGACCGAGATGGCGCCCCACGTGGAGGCGACCGGCGGCAGCGGGGACGACTTCGGCGGCCACCTCACGAAGCGGACGGGCGGGCTGATCGCCCGGTCGCCGGCGAGTCGAGCGTTGGTCATGCACCCGACCGTTCTCGGAACCGTGAACTCCGTCTTGGCACACGCCAAGCGCCCACAGCTCCACCTGACGCAGATCATCTCCATCGGGCCGGGGGAGACCGGCCAGAACATTCATCGGGATCAGTGGGCGTTCGACTTCTTTCCGTTCCCGACGGGCTTCCAAGCGCAGTGCAACACCATCTGGGCGATGACCGATTTCACGGAGCGGAACGGGGCGACCCGCGTCGTTCCCGGCTCCCATCGAGCTGAAGACAAGTTGAAGTTCGAGCACAGCGACACCATCCCCGCCGAGATGGAGAAGGGGTCGGTGCTGTTCTACACGGGCAGCGTCTACCACGGAGGCGGCGCCAATCAGAGCGACGAGGTCCGTCAGGGGCTCAACATCACCTACAACGTCGGGTGGCTTCGCCAAGAGGAGAACCAATACCTCTCGGTCCCGCCCGAGATCGCCCGAACGCTCGACGACGACCTGCTCGAGATGATGGGGTACGCGATGGGCGCCTATGCGCTCGGCTACGTCGACGATCTTCGCCATCCACTCGCGGCCTTGCGGGGGACCGAAGCGGCCACCAGCCTCGGCGGGGGAGAACCCGCCACGGCGTCATGACCAATCCTCCTGGAACGCCCGCCCCGGGCTGGTACCCGACGCCCGATGGGACCCAACACTGGTGGGACGGCACGCAATGGACCGCTTCCGCGCCACCCCCGCCTGGGTCTGGCTCGCCACCCGGTGGCCCCGTCCCCAACCAACAGTTCCAACAAGAGAAGACGCTGGCGATCCTCGCCCACATCGGACCCGTCGTCGCAGGTTTCATCGCGCCGCTCATCGTGTGGATCGTGGTCAAGGACGACCAGACGAAGAGTGCGTGGGTTCGCCATCACGCCAGGGAAGCACTGAATTTCCAGCTCTCGCTGATGATCTACGGCGCGGTCTTCGCGATCGTTGGATTCGTCCTGACGATCATCACGCTCGGCCTGTTCATCCTCGTGCTGTTCCCTCTGATCTTCTTCTTCGTTTTCGGGACCCTGATCATGTCGATCATCGCGACGGTGAAGGCAAACCGGGGTGAGTGGTACCAGTATCCGGCGACGATCCGGCTCCTCACCTGAGGTGTGTGCCTCGCGACGACTGGGTCACTGCATGCCGGCAGGGGCCACCGTGCGCTGTGACACTTCGACCAGCTGACCTCGTTTGATCACGTAGGAGATCACCTTCTCGACCGAGTGTTGTCCGCTGCGCGCCTTGCCGCTGACGACGTCGAGTTCCATGCCGTTCAGGACCGGAACGAGGGCGACGGCACGAAACCCGTCGTCGGCCCCGGGGGTCGACCTCTTGTCTTCCCTGATGAGCTCACCGGACTCCCAGATCCACGTGTCGTTGACCGAGACGAAGCGGCACCGATGGCTCGATCTCGATTTCGAGATGAGACCTCCCGGGCACACGACGACATCGCCCTCGATCCACGGCAGCGTGCCGAGCCCGTCTCGGCCGAAGCCGACCTCGAAGCCCTGGGCGATGATCTGATCGAGGTCACCTCGAGCCACGGCCCGCTCCCGCTGCAGCTGCAGGACGATCTCGCCGACATTCGACAACTCGTCGCCGTCGAGCTTGTCGAGCACGCGGACCGCGATGTCGGGGTCGCCGTTCAGGAGCTTTGCAGCGGCGTTGATTCGCCGCGTCGAGACCACTTCGTCAGACACGGCTTCAGGATGCCAGCGAACGCCAGCGAAGGTCGAAGGTCGTGAGCATCGAATCGCCTGCGGCGACCACATGCGGTGTGCGGTTGAACGAGTCGGGGGCGTCGCTCTGTGGCTCGACGCAGAGTGCATGCGTCGGCTGGGTGTAGATCACCCAATGATCGGCGCTCGTCGACAGCCCCAGTTCCATGAGGCCGGGCCACCGAATCACGGGTTCGGATTCGAGGTCGGTGAAGCAGTCGTCCCACGGCCCGACCGGCGGTTCGACGAGGCGCCCGGTGGGAATCATGTTCTCCAGCTCGTACATCGATGCCGGTCCGAACTCGAGCTCCGCGTCGCCGACGTCGCTCGCGCCGACGGGCCTCCGAAGGAACCAGGGGTGCCAGCCGGCCATCGCCGGCATGTCGCAGTGGTTCGCGAACACTTCGAGTTCGAGGTGGAGATGCTGCGCATCGATCCTGGCTCGATGCTCGACGCGCCCTCCGAACGGCCACGGCTCGTCGAGCTCGAACGACATCGTCAACGAAGCGGGCTCGTGGTGCGTCGTGGTCCACGGCGCCACGAAACCCGTGCCGTGGATCGCGTGATCGCCGAGGGTGACGGGAAGCTGATGATCGGCGCCGCCGAATGAGAAACGGCCTCGGTCGACCCGGCCCGCCCACGGCACCATCGGGTAGCAACCCCTGCCGAGCGCATCGGCGTCGTCGGCGATGAACTCGATCGAATCGATCTGCAACGAGACGAGGCGTCCTCCGTCGGCTGGATCGAAACGAGCGACGACGTCGCCCGCTGCGATGGAGACAGGCTCGTTCATGGGATCACCTCGATGATTGGTCCGGCTGCAAACATCGTCGGCTCATCGCCGATCAGCGGGCCGTACACCGACGGCGGAACCGAGATGTCAGCGACGAACAAGCGCCCGACGCAGCGGTGGCGCATCTCGCGACCGAGACCGATCTTCGGCGCTGCGAGGGTGACGGTGCTCGACGCCGCGACGACCGCTCCCGGCGTCGCGCCGGAGGTGGTGTCGAGGCCGGACGGAACGTCGAGTGACACGATCGGCCACCCGCCGACGTTGACGTGGTCGATGAGCTCGGCCGTGCCACCTCGCGGAGCGCCTCGGAGGCTGTAGCCGATCATCGCGTCGACGACGACCCCCGTCTCCTCAGCCAGGGCGTCCAGAGGCGGTCCATCCATTTGCAGAGCGTCGAACACCGGGACGTCCATTCGTTCGAGTATCGCCAACTGGTCTCGAGGGACGTCATCGAACTCGTCCGCCGGCCGAGTCGAGATGACCGAGACGGAAACGCCGTGATTGGCGAGGTGTCGAGCTGCGACGAGCCCGCCGCCGCCGTTGCCGCCTGAGCCAACGAGCACCACGGCGCGCTCGGGCGCGTAGACCCGCTCGATGACGTTGGCGAGGCAGCGTCCCGCGCCCTCCATCATCCGGGGCAGATCGATCCGGAGGTCGTCGATCATGACCCGGTCGACCTCTCGCATGTCGTCGGTGGTGATCCACGGCAACGACGAAGCTGGCGCCGTTGGAAAGGGCAGCTCGGCTTGGGACACCGACGTTGGAACCGAGGACACGCCGAAAGGATGGCCGAACGGACGGGGCAGCACGCGGCATCTCGCTCGATATCGCTGCGGTCTCAGGACCCCAGCACCGGATGACGTGAGACTCGGCACCTGCACCAGATCGTCACATTCTCACGAGGACGCTCACACCCCGGTGTGACACAGTGGAAGACGCAGTGAACGGGACGGATGCGGCGACGAGCCGAATTGGCGGAGGTGCGGGCGATGAGCGACACGACAGGAAACGAGCCGGGCGGCACGGAGCGACCAGCGGGCGCTGAGGGAGTCGGCGATGCCGCCTCGAGTCAACCTGCTCGTCCTCGTCGACCGGCCCCGCTCCCGACGTCAGCGGCGGTGCAGTCGCCGCCGAGGATCCCGCCACCACCCAGCGGAGTACCGACCGGCGCAGCCGCTGCGCCGACCATCGACCGGACGCCGCGCCCGCTCAGGCCGCCGACCGACATCGCCCCGCAATGGGTTGCTGCCGCCATCGTGGCCGGGGTCGCCGCCGATTTCGCACTCCGGCGTCCACCGTGGAACAACCTCGCCGGCACGCTGCTCGTTCTGGCGCTGCTCGGCGGACTGGCGTTGTCGAACACGATCACCACTCGCTCGAGCCGAGCGTTGCTCGGGCTCGCAGCCGTGTTCGCCGTGCTGCTTTCGGTACGAACCGACCCACGACTCGTCGCTGCGAACTGCGCGGTGATCGTCGCCCTCACCATCGTCGCCACCGTGCGGTCGGGCCGGCTGTTCGACTACCGCCCCTTCCAGGTCCTGAGCGACGGCGTCGATGTCTTCGTGCATGCCGTCAGCGTTGGGTTCGAGGGCCCGATCGAGTTGCAGGCTCGCTCCGCCCGAGCCGCAGAGCGACGAGGCGATCGCCCGTCGGTGCTCGGCCCGGTCCTTCGCGGCGCGGCGATCGCCATCCCGTTGGTTCTCGTGCTCGGCCTCCTGTTGCGATCGGCCGATGCGGTCTTCGCATCGTTCTTCTCCGCCGGCTCGCTCGATGTCGGGGGAGCGATCGCCCACGTGGCGTTGTTCGTCATCGGCGTCACGATCATGGCGGTGCTGCTGCGCATGTCCGCAGCAGAGGAGTCCGATGCGGTCGACTTCAACGCCCCCGGGCTGGGTCGGGTCGAGACGCTCGTCGTTCTCGTCTCGATGAACCTGCTCTTCGGTCTCTTCGCGATCGCCCAGTTGGTCGCCAAGACCGAGTCGGGCGACGCCGTGTTGGAAGCGGCCGGGCTCACCTACAAGCAGTACGCGCGCCAGGGCTTCTTCCAGCTGCTGTGGGTGGCCGGCATCACCTTGCTCGTTCTCTTGACGCTCCGGGTCATGGCGACGGGATGGCGACGCGATTCCCATGCGTTCCGCGCGCTCTCGCTGATGTCGGTGAGCCTGATCTTCGTGATCGTCGGGGTTGCGTTCTGGCGCCTCCAGCTCTACATCGGCGATGACGGCCTCACGCCGCTTCGGTTCTACAGCTCGGCGTTCTCTTTGTGGGTCGGACTCGCATTCGTCCTGGTCGCCATTCGACTGCTCGACATCAAGGCCGACAAGGCGTGGATGACCTCTGCTCTGTTCGGTTCCGGCGTCCTCGCCCTGTTGGCGCTGAACGTCATCAACCC
>CALLIQ010000015.1 GCA_938008925.1 uncultured Acidimicrobiales bacterium | reverse complement strand
TGCTCGGCGGCAATCTCGACCTGTTCGAACACTGGACCTAGGGCCGTTCCTTGAACGACTCGACGAGCTGAATGAAGCGTTCGAGCGCATCGGCAGGTTCGACGAAGGTGGCTCCGCTCAGATGGTCGAGCAACAACCCTTTGAGGAAGGCCGACATGACCGCCGAACCGAGCAGCACTTCTTCCTCGGTCTCCCCCGATCGAGCCGCGAGTGCCGTGGCTCTCCCGTGATCGCGGATCGCCTCGACGACCTCTCCAGCCAACGGGTCGCCATGCGTCGCTCGACTGCTGAAGTCCAAGTAGAGGCGCATCAGTGGTGCGGCATGGGGACTCGAAACCGAGGCCCATGTTTGCTCCGCCACCTCTCGGGTGCTGAGTTCGGCGGCCGCTTGTTCCGTGGCTGCCACGGGGGAGGTCAGGAGCTCGGTCGTTCGCTCGACGATCGCTCGCTCGAGCCCCGCCTTCGAACCGAAATGGTGAATCAGCATTCGGTGGCTGGTCCCAATCGATGCGGCGACCGATCGAAGTGTGAAGTCCGACAGGCCGTTCTCGGCGACATAGGCCAACGAGGCGTCGAGCAGCTCATCGCGCCGTGTGTTGTCCATGCCTTCACCGTAGTGTACCGTTCGGTACATCATCGTGTACCAACCGGTACATCCACGGCGAAGCGCCAGAGCTGGCGGGATCGGGAGAAGCGAGAGATGTCGATCGGGCACGTGAAGCTCGGCGAGCTGATCAAGGCCGCCCGTCACGACAATCTCGAGGCGCTGAAACTCCTGCCCGATGCAGTGGACCTCTCGCGAGTCGGCCGACTCCCATTCGTCGTCGCCCAGAGCCCGACGAGTGCCCATCGGGTGTTGGTGGAAGACGCCGAGTCGTACCGCAAGCCGTTGATCGTTCGCCAAGTGATCGTCGACGGTCTCGGCGAGAACCTCTTCACTCTCGACGGCGAGCGTTGGCTCGCTCGACGCAAGCCCATCGCTCCGGTCTTTGGGCTCAACAACCTCGACGCGCTGGCCTCGCTCATCCGCGCCACCGTCGACGACGTAGTGGCGACGTGGACGAGTGGCGAGATCGACATTCAAGAGGCCATGACGGACATCGCGCTCGAGGTGGCGGTCCGAGGGCTCCTCGGCGTCGATGAGCACTCCGCCGCATTGGCTTCCGATGTGCGCCGGGCATTCGAGGAGATCCTCGAATGGGTGAGCTATCGGTTCAACGAACCACTCTCGCCACCGCCGATGGTGCCGACCTCACGCAATCGGCGGATGAAGCGGGCCAGGGCCGAGCTGCAGCGGGCGGTGCGGGCACTGATCTCTCACCGCCGACCCCGTTCGACCGAGTCGTTCGACATTCTCGGTCAGCTCCTCCACGCACAGACCGAGTCAGGCGGCGAGCTCACCGACGAGGCGATCATCGACGAGTGCATCGGGTTCCTGTTCGCCGGACACGAAACCACCGCATCGACGCTCACCTGGGCGCTCTACGAACTCTCACTGCGTCCAGAACTTCAAGACGCCGTCGCCGCCGAAGGAAGACAACTCGACGGAACCGCCGAACCCGTCTCCCCCATCGTCGAGGTTCTCAAGGCCATGCCGGTCACCGACTCGGTGATGCACGAGACGCTTCGGATGTACCCGGCGGGCATCACCATCGGCCGGTCCGCCAAGCGCTCGACCCAGCTTGCGGGAACGACGATCCGGGGGTTCACCCTCGTGATGATCCCGGTGTACGCCATCCAGCGGTCTGCCGAGCTCTGGGAGAATCCGGACGACTTCGACCCGACGCGCAAGCACAACGAAGCCGAGGGCTACCTCCCGTTCGGACTCGGTCCACGTCGCTGCCTCGGGGCGCGATTCGCCCGCACCGAGATGACGATCGCGATCGCTCGGATCTGCAGCCACTGGACGCTCAGCTACCAACAGGACCAACCGCCCCGACCGATCACGGCGCCCTCGCTGAGGGCCGAGGGAACCTTGAACCTCAACCTCGATCGGCGGAGTTGACCCGTCGCCTCACGACGATGTCCACAACGAGCGCACTCCCTTGCCGGCCCCGCTCTGTCTCGCGAAGGTTTGGGTGTGAGTTCCTGGCTCCGCCGAATGGCCACGGTCGGCTTGTTGATCGCCCTCGTCTCGCCCGCTGTACGCGATCGAGACGGGATGCCATTGTCGACGTTTCCGATGTACGCGGCCACCCGGGCCGAGGAGAGCACCTTCATCACCGCCACCGGCGTCGACACCACCGGTGCCCCGGTCACGCTGTCGGCGCTGACGATCTCGGGAAGCCGGGATCGGCTCATCGCTCAGTCGTTCTTGAACGACGCGGTTCGTCGCGGTGACGAGGCATCCATCTGTCGAGACATCGCCGACCGCCTCGACGCCTCGGTGAGGGGTGTGGAGATCGCGACCGAACGCCACAACACCGTCGCCAGACTCCGAGGCGAGGAGTCCCTCGTCGAGCGAACCGTCCTCGCCGAATGCGAACGGACGTCGGGTTGATGGTGGCCCTCGTTCATCGGGTCGACCGCTGGCTACTCGCAGCAGCGCCGCCACAGCGCTTGGCGGTGCTGCGCATCGCCGTCGGTGTCTACGGACTGGTCAACCTGATCGTGAGCGTCGGCGAGTTCGCGCGGCTCGCCGAGCGACCAGCCGGCGAGTTCGAGCCGGTCGGGATCGCCGGGTTGCTGGACGCACCGGCCTCGCCCGTCGTGCTGTGGTCGCTGTTCGTCGCATCGCTCGTCGGCGGGGTCGCCTTCACCATCGGCGCGAGGTTCCGGCTGAGCGGTCCACTGTTCGCGCTGTGCACGCTCGCCTGGGCCAGCTACCACGCCTCGTGGGGCCAGATGCTCCACTTCGAGCACCTTCTCGTGCTGTTCGCTCTGATCATCGGGGTGTCCCCCGCTGCCGACGCACTCAGCATCGACCGCCGGCGTCGACGGGAGCCGGAGACCTCCGATCACGTGCGCTATGGATGGCCCGTCCGTCTTCTGGCCATCGTCACCGTCGTGACCTACGTACTGGCCGGTGTCGCCAAGCTCCGCATCGGCGGCGTTGCCTGGGTCGACGGTTCCACCCTCGCCAACCACATCGCCTACTCGGCCACACGCCAAGACCTCCTCGGCGAACCTCGCCCGCCGCTCGCCTCACTCGTGGTCCGCCAAGACTGGTTGATTCAGCCGATGGCGCTGGCGGGCCTCGGGGTCGAACTCCTCGCACCGCTCGCGCTACTCGGCGGCTGGTGTCGGCGACTGTGGGTGCCCGCCGCGATCGCCTTCCACCTCGGAACGCTGACCACGATGTTCGTCTTCTTCCCGTTCAACGGGCTCGGCTTCGCCCTGCTCCCGCTGTACCGGGCGGAACGATTGGTTCCAGCGGTCCGGTCGGCGACTCGGAAGATCAGTCGAATCGGACGTCAGTCGTCTCGTTCGACATCGAGCCCGACCGCCGACGCGAGCACGTAGGCGAGACCCATCAGCTGCGACTCCTCGACGAGGAACCCGGACAGCTGTTTCGCTCCCTTGAGTCCCAGCGACGCTGCGCCGCGCAGGTCGACCCGGAGTGCATCGACCTGATCGACGTTGAGGTCGGTCAATCGACTGGCGGTGAAGTCGACGTCGGCCAGCGTGGCGTCATAGCAATCGACGTCGTCGATGGTGCAGCCGTCGAACCGGACCCGGGTGAGCGAGGCCATTCGGAAGCTGGCGAGTCGGATCACG
>CALLIQ010000014.1 GCA_938008925.1 uncultured Acidimicrobiales bacterium | reverse complement strand
CGGCATCGGCAACGTCTATCGGTCTGAACTCCTCTTCCAGATCGGCGTCCACCCGTGGCGTCTCTGCGCCGACACCGACCCAGAGACGCTCGCCCAGCTGTGGGACCACTCGGTCGAGGAGCTCAAGGCGGGGGAGCGGGTCGGCAAGATCATCACCGTCGATCCGATCGACGTCGGAGCGGAGAAGCGCTCACAGCTCAACCGGTCGGAACGGCTCTATGCCTACAAACGCGACGGCAAGGACTGTCGTCGCTGCGGGAGCGGCATCGCATCGGCCGACATCGACGGGCGAAACGCCTGGTGGTGTCCGACCTGTCAACCCGAATAGCCATCGGAGCGAACCGCTAGGTTCCGGATCGCAAGGCTGCGATCGGCTCGGTCGCCGACGCTTTCCATGCGGGATATGTGCCGGCGAGGAGGCCGATCACCGCGCCGAGCACGGGTGCGGCGAAGGGAAGCCACGAGTCGAGCACGGGGGTCCAACCCTTCGTGGCCGAGACGATCACGACCGTGATGATGCCGACGCTCGTCCCGATGAGTCCGGCGAGGGCGCCCAGGGCCGCCGACTCGAACAGAAACTGCGACGCGATGTGGCGCCTGGTCGCCCCGAGGGCTCGACGCAGCCCGATCTCGCCGGTCCGTTCGAGCACCGAGACGAGGGTGACGTTGGCGATGCCGATGGCGCCGACGAGGAGCGAGACGCCGCCGAGGATCAAGAAGAGCGAGTTGACGTCGGACTCGACCGAGGAACGGACCGCCCGTGGCGCTGGCGGTAGCGAGACGCGCAAACGGTCAGGGTCGTCGGGTGCGAGGGCGATGGCCGCCTGCGAGCCGATCAGCTCGGCGGCACCGATGTCGACCTCCACGTGGACTTCCGCCGGGGCGGTGAGACCAAACCGGTCTTGCGCAATGCCGTCGGGGAGGATGATCGCATTGAGGAGATCGGGCTCTCGCTCGACGTCGGCGAGTACGCCGATGACCGCGAACGTCTCTTGCCCGATGAAGATCGCCGGGGAGTTGTCGACCCGCGTCACGTTGAGGCGACGGGCCGCCCCCGGCCCGAGGACGACGACGTTGTCGCCCCGCAGGTTGTGGCCGTCGTCGAAGAATCGGCCGGTCGACAGCGAGGCTCGCACCGCATCGAACAGTCCGGGGCTCACGGCGATGACGGGGATCTGGAATTCGTTCTGGCCGAGCGGGTCGACGACGGGGACCGAGCGGGCCAGCCCGGCGACGTTCACGTCGGACTTGGTCCCGGCCGCGACCACGCCGTTCAGTCGCTGCAGCCGATCGCCGGAGTCGAAGGGGATGACGCTCACCTGACGGTTCTGGTTGTTCTGACCACCCTGGCGCTGTTGCTCGGGTTGGACGAGCACCCGCGTGGCTTCGAGCTCGTTGAATCGGGACACGATCTGATTGCCGGCGGTCTTGGCAAGACCGAGGGTGGCGACGAGTGCGGCGACGCCGAGCACGGTGCCGAGCGCGGTCAGCAGGGTTCGCGCCGGTCGGGCTGTGAGCGCGACAGTCGCCTCGCTCAGCAGATCGCCGACGGCGAAGCCCGAGCGTTCGATCTCAGCCTCGTCATCCCATTCGGTCATCAGAACTGCCCGATCACCCTGAACTGCCCGATCGCCTGAACTGCCCGATCACCCGAACTGCTCCGTGAGCACACCGTCGTTGATGCGGACTCGACGTTGTGCTCGTTGTGCGACGTCGTCGTCGTGGGTGATCACGGCGAGCGTGAGCCCGGCGCGATGGAGCTCATCGAACAGATCGAGAATCTGGCCGCTGGTGACCGAGTCGAGGTTGCCGGTCGGCTCGTCGGCCAGGAGCAGGCTCGGGGAGCCGGTCAGGGCACGGGCGACCGCAACGCGCTGGCGTTCGCCGCCCGACAGCGTCGTCGGATAGGCGTCGAGGCGGTGGTCGAGTCCGACCTGGGTGAGGGCGGCCTCGGCTCGTTCGCGACGGCCCGCCTTCGAGCCGGGCCGGTAGACCTCGGCCAACATCACGTTCTCGACGGTCGTCCGGTGGCCGAGGAGATGAAATGACTGGAAGACGAAGCCGATACGGCTCGAACGCAGACCGGCTCGGTCACCCTCGCTGAGATCCTTCGTGTCGATCCCATCCAGGTAGTACGTCCCATCCGTCGGAGCGTCGAGCAAGCCGAGCAGATGCAGCAGCGTCGACTTGCCCGAGCCCGACGGCCCGATGATGGCGACGTAGTCGCCACGATCGATGGTGAGACTCGCCTCGTCGAGTGCGGAGACGGGTGGATTCCCGTCGAACACTCGCGAGACGGCGTCGAGTTCGACGACGGGTGCCCTCACCCGTCATCTCCCTCATCGCTCTCTTCCTCCCCGTCCGACTCATCGGAGTCGCCCTCCTCCGATTCGTCGGAGTCGGTGGACGAACTGGGTTGATTGCGGCCGACGACGACTCGGTCGCCCGCCTCGAGCTCGCCGTCGACCGGTGTGATCTCGACCAATCCGGCGGCCCTGGCGTTGAGACCGGGGACGACGGTGACCACCTCGACGGAGCCATCGGCTCGCTCGACCTCGACCCGGGCCGAACCATCGGCTCCGGCCGACAGAGCGGCGAGCGGAACGGCGAGGACCTCGCCATCGGTGGATGCGAACGGGATCGTCACCCGGAGGTTCTGCCCGATCGCATTCTCGGGCAACTCGTCGGCCGCCTCGAGTCGGACGGCGTAGCGGTCGGCCGAGACGTCTTGCCCGCCGGGGTTGTCGGCGATGAAGCTGATCGTGGCCGCAACGGAGATGCCGAGGTCGTCGTCCTCCATGATCGCCTCGACGCCTTCGCTCAACAGGCTTCGGTCAGCGGCGGAGACCGACGACGTGATTCGCACGCCGGCGCCGGTGACGGTCATGACCGGGCCCTGCGGAACATCGCCGATGCCGACCCGGAGCGCCTGCACCTCGCTCGGCACCTGGGCGAGGAAGACGATCTCGCTGGCGGGGAACTGCACTCCGACTTCGGACTCGAGTCGGTTCAACGCCGTCTGCGCATCGGTGAGGCTCTCGCGAGCCTGACGGAGGCTCTCGGCGTTGCCCTCGCCGCCGCCGACGGGAGCGAGCCCCTCGGTTCGCTCGGCCTTGGCGATCTCGACGCTCGCTTCGGCGCTGGCGACCAGACCGTCCTGCTCGATCTTGATCCTGGCTTCGTCCTCCGTCGCCGCCTTCTCTGCGTCGGTTGCAGCCACGAGGTCGGCCGCTGTCGTGTCGCGTTCCTGGCGGAGCGTCACGAGCTCGTCCTCGGTCGGGGCGACCCCCGTGTCGGGGTGCGTCCCGGCCTCGGCCTGCGCGAGACGGTCGGCCGCTGTCTCGGCGGCCGTCGTCGCCTCGGTCAGCGCGGTGCGCGCCGCTTCGGTGATGGCCCACGCGTCGTCGATCGCCGTGGTGCGCTCGGTGGTTGCGAGCGTGAGCGCGGTCTCGGCTTCCGCGACCGCCTGGTTGAGCCGAAGCTTCGTGGACTCGGGGACGCCGGTCGCTCCGTCGTCTTCGGCCTGGGTGACTGCCGACTGTGCTGATCGAACCGAGCGGCGAGCCTGCTCGAGGCGTTCGAGATCATCAGCGGACGGCTCGTCGGCCGAATAGCCGGCTTCGCGATAGAGCTCGACGATCGCATCTTCGGTCTGGGCATCGAAGGTGCCGTCGACGGGGCCCGGGTCGAGCCCGAGGCGCAGGAGCGCCTCCTCCAACTGTCGAACGTCAGGGCCTTCGAGGCCGGGCGTCAGGGATCGGAACACCGGGAGCTCGCCTTCGAAGACGAACAGCGGTCGACCCGCGACCTCGATCACGACGTCGCCCTCGTCGAGTTGCTCGCCGACCTGTTTCGTCAGTCGGGTGATGATCGCGACGCCGCCGTCGGCAGGGCCCGCCACGTCGATGTCGGTCGACTCGCTGAACTCGACCTGGCCGCGGATGACGACGTTCGACGACAACGACTGTTGCTCGACCGGGACCGTGATCAGCGAGGCCTCGGGCGGCTCCGCCTCGGCTGCGATGTCGGCCGGTGACTTGATCTGCTGCCCGGCGATCCACCCGATCGCGGCACTGGCGACCGCCACCGCCGCGACGATCGCCAGGATTGCTCGCCTGCTCACGAACCGCTGTCCGACCCCTCGAAGCCGGAGAGGCGATCGGCGTTGGTCTCGAGGAACTCACGCTCGTACTCGACCCGGATGTCGCCGAGGACGACCTCGTCGTTGAGCGGGCCGCCGCCGCACTCGACGACCGTGTTCGCCAGCTCGATCTCCTCGGCCTGCAGTTCGCCGAGGGTGGCCTTGTCCTCATCGGAGAGCTCGAAGCTCTGGTCGGCGAAGAAGGCGTCGAGCTCTTCGTCGCTCATCGACTCGAAGTCGATCTCTTCGTCCATCATCGGGCCGAAGCCGCCGCCCTGGAGTTCACTGAGCTGGCTCTCCCAGCGCTCGTAGAGGTCTTCCATGCCGGCGTAGACGAGGCCCTTGTCGGCCACGCAGGCAGCCACCTCGTCGTTGTGCTCTGCGACCCGGGGGTCGGCCTCGATGCGCTCGTCGAGGGCGTCGAGGTCGTCGCCGAACTCCTCGTAGAAGTTCATCTCGTCGCCACCGCCGAAGCCGATGTCTTCCCACGCCTCGTTGGCGCAGCCCGATGGTTCCCAATTCTCATAGGCCGCTTCGTAGTCGGCCTCGGTGGCGTCCTCCGGCAGGTCGGGCTCGTCGCCGTAGAGCGCTTCGAAGTACGCGGTCTGCTCGGTCTCGGACAGCGACTCGACGTAGGTCTGGTTCGGATCCTCGGGCATCGCTTCGTCGGCTGCGTCGAACTGGGAGTCGTCGTAGCCGACGAGGTCGGGGCCGACCTCGGACTGCGCGAATCGCTGTGTCGTGATGCCGAAGCCGTACTTGGCGATCCACTCGGTGCTGAAATAGGGGAGTTCTTCTGAGTCGCCGCCGAAGAACGCGAACTGGCCCTGGTCCACCGGGATGTACTCAAAGCCCTCAGCGCGCATGCACGCCGCGATCTCCTCCTCGGCCTCGGTGGCCTGCGCCGTGAACTCGGCCTGCGCCTCGTCGCTGTTGAAGTCGAACGAGGTGTCCTGTCCGAGGAACTCGGCGATGGGGGACTCCCACTCGAGGTCGTCGAAGGATTCGATGCCCTCGTCTGCTGCGCTGGATGCGCTCGTCGTCGATCCGCCACCGCATGCAGCGGTCAGCAGGGTGAAGGCCGCGAGTGCCGCCGTCTTTCGAAACATGGAGGTTCCCTTCCCGAGTTGCCTGCCTCCCAGACGCCCAGCTCGGGAATTCGGTTCCATGCGACGCCAGTTTTCTTTCGGCGTCTCCGGTTCGACCGGCGTGTCAGCTCTCGCCGATGGCTCGTGGGAGCAACGCCCGGACCGCGTCGAGGGTGTCGGCGGTCTCGGGATCGCGGTCTGGGCGGTAGCCCCGGACCCGGGCGAATCGCAGCGCGACGCCACCGGGGTAGCGGGTGGACGCCTGCGCACCGTCGAGCGCGATCTCGACCACGAGCTCGTGTCGGATGTAGACGGTGTGACCCGACGCTGACTCGCGAACGGCGCGTTCGTTGAACGCTTCGGTCTGCCATGCGAGGAGTTCGTCGGTCAGGCCCTTGAACGTCTTGCCGACCATGACGAACTCGCCGGAGTCGGGATCGCGTGCCCCGAGGTGGAGGTTCGAGAGCCAACCCTGTCGTCGTCCGTGTCCCCACTCGGCGGCGAGAACGACGAGGTCGAGCGTGTGGACGGGCTTGACCTTCCGCCAGGTCTTGCCCCGCCGGCCGGCCTGGTAGGTGCCGTCGAGCGCCTTCACCATCACGCCTTCGTGTCCCGCCGTCAACGCTGCGTCGAGGTGGGTCTGGGCCTGCCCGGGAGCGGTCGTGGTCTCGTCGGTCCTGATCGCGGGGACGGCCAGGTCGCCGACGAGGACTTCGAGTGCGGTCCTCCGCTCGGTGAGTGGGGCGTCGATCAGGCTGGTGCCGTTCAGATACATCAGGTCGAAGAAGAACGGCCGCATGACGAACCCGGTCGAGTCGGGATCGGAGCTCGAACCGAGCTGGCTCATGGTGTCTTGAAAGGCTTGCGGCGTGGCGGCGACGCCGGCGTCCTGCGTCTCGGTGCGGTCCACATCGGTGCTGTCCACATCGGTGCTGTCTGTCTCAGTGCCGTCCCCGTCGATCTCCCGCATGCCGAGGACCTCTCCGTCGAGCACGACGGATGAGCAATCCATCGCCGCGACGGTGGCCACCACCTGTGGCAGTCGGTCGGTGACGTCGTTGAGATTGCGGGTCACGATGCGGACCTGGGGCCCAGTGGTGTCGTCGAACCGGTGCACCTGAATACGGGCGCCGTCGAGTTTCCACTCGACCGATGCGGGTCCGGTCGCCTCGAGCGCTTCGCCGACATCGGCCGCCGTCGACGCGAGCATCGGAAGGATGGGCCTTCCGGCGTCGAGATCGATGGCGTCGAGGGCTTCGGCGCCCTCGGTCAACGCGATCCGCGCGGCCTCACCGAGATCGCCGCTCAACATCACCGCTCGGCGAAGCAGCGCGATCTTGACGCCGGCCGCCTTTGCGACCGCGTCGGTCACGACCCCGGCGAGGGCGCCCTGGCGAAGGTCGCCGAGCAACACGCTGGCGACGAACGGTCGCTCGATCTCGGTCGAGCGATCGATGAACTCGACGAGGCGATCCGTTCTCGCTCGTTCCGATCCGGCGCCGACGGTGTCGGCGATCGTGTCGAACAGGGCATCGAAGTCGTCGATCGTGAGCGTCGGTTCCGCCGGAGCCGGAGCGGCTTCGTCGATCGCTCGCTTGATGGCGGCCCATCCGATGCCGACCCGACCCTGGCGAGCCGACCCGGTCAGGAAGCCGATGGCTGCTGTGATCTCATCCTGGCCGAGCTCAGCGATGGTGACGGCGAGTGCTTCGCTCTTCGCCTTGCGGCTCGACGTGGCGGCGATCGCCGTCGACGTCTCGGCCAGGCGTGCGAGCAGCGTCGGTGCGTCGGAGGCGGAGTCGTCCGCGGCGGCTTCGGTCATGGAAGCATCATCTCGCGTTCGGTCCGGTGTGTTCTGATCCAGCCATGTTCGTGCGCCGCTCGCCGTGCGTCGTTCGCCGTGTGATGGCTCGGTTCGGTGGCCACCTCGTTCCGGTCTAGGTTGGCGCCGTGCTCGTCTCATCACTGACCGTCGACCCGGCCGACTTCGCTGCTCGCACCGGCTGGGAATCGAAACCAGAAGGCCTCTGCAAGGGCGACCTGTGCGTTCCGGCACCCGAAGCGGTCACCGAGGACGGTCTGCTCGATGTGCAGATCGTCTCGGACAAACTGGGCATGTCGCTCGTCGAAGAACCGTCCTCGGGCGTCTGGGCGCTCGGCCCCGAGAGCGGTGGCACGGCGTTGTCGACCGCCACGGTGCCCGAGATCGTGCTTCCCGATGCTGACGGCAACCCGTTCTCGCTCTCGTCGCTCCACGGCCGCAAGGTGTTGCTGGTCGCTTGGGCGTCGTGGTGAGGCTGCCGCACCAGCCTGCCCGGGTGGCAGGCACTCCACGCTGAATTCGAAGACCAGGGTCTCACCGTGGTCACCGTCGCACTCGACCTCGATGCCGAGAAGGCTCGCCCATGGATCGAGGCGGCATCGCCCACCCATCCATCGCTGATCGACTCGCACCACGTGATCGACGAGCTGCTCGGCATCTCGAACGTCCCGATGGCTGTCTGGATCGATGAGGACGGGGTGCTCGTTCGGCCCGCCGAAGGCGCATCGATCGAGCCGTCGCAGTTCCGTTCGATGGAGGTCAGCGACGAGCTGCCAGAACGGATGCGGGTGGCGCTCACCGAGATCAAGAAGATGCCCGACACTGCGCAGGAGTACCGAGCCGCCATCGCCGACTGGGTGGCCAACGGTGCCGACAGTGCGTACGCCCTCACGCCCGATCAGGTGATCGCCGGGTCACAACCACGACCCCACGAGCACAGCCGAGCGGCTGCGCTGTTCGAGTTGGGCTGCCATCTCCACGACGCGGTCGGCAAGGACGCCGCCGTTCCCTTCTGGAAAGAGGCGCACGCGCTGCATCGGGAGAACTGGACCTACAAGCGCCAAGCGTGGACGCTCGAATCGACCCCCGAAGGCGAGCCATCCGACCTCGCCCAAGA
>CALLIQ010000013.1 GCA_938008925.1 uncultured Acidimicrobiales bacterium | reverse complement strand
CTCCACGCCGAGCTCGAGAGCACCTACGGCATCCCCGTCGTCGAGGCCTACGGGATGACCGAGTGCGCGCATCAGATCGCGAGCAACCGGCTCGACGATCGCCGACCGGGTTCGGTCGGCTTCGCCACCGGTGTCGAACTGCGCATCGTCGAGGCCGATGCGACGGGTGTCGGCCAGGTCGAGGTTCGTGGGCCGAGCGTGATCGAGCGCTACGACGATCCGGCGGCGCCCCAGTTCGCCGACGGGTGGTTCGCCACCGGCGACGAGGGGCGACTCGACGGCGGCTGTCTCACGCTCACCGGGCGCTCGCGGGAGATGATCAATCGAGCGGGTGAGAAGGTGAGACCACTCGAAGTGGAACAGGTCCTCGAGGCGATGCCAGCGGTCGCCCAAGCAGCCGTGTTCGCCGTGCCCGACGAGCTCCTGGGCGAGCGGGTGGCCGCCGCCGTTGTGGCGATCGACGGGGAAGCGCCGCCGTCGGCCAAGGCACTCGCTGCGCACGCCCGCACGCAACTGGCGAAGTTCAAGGTGCCCGCCGAGTTCATCGTCGTCGACGCGATCCCGACCGGGCCGACCGGCAAGGTGCAGCGCCGCCGACTGGCCGAACAACTCGACCTCACTCCATAGCCCGCTGATGGTTCGGTCTGCGATGCGGGCACTCGTCGAGCGATGGCAGGCAATCGACGTCGAGGCCGAGCGAGAGGCGTGGTTGCGCCAAGGACCCATCGTGACGGCTGCGCTCTCATCGGTGCTGATCGGTCCGGACCGGGTTCGGCGACGGACGAGGGACCGAGCGGCCGAAGCGATCGAGGCGATGCCAACCGGCCTCCGCGACCAGCGCGCCATGTTGGTGGCCCGCAACCTCGGTCAACCGGTCGGGGAGGCCGAGACGAAACGCTTTGGTTCGATCGCTGACGAGCACGTGCGACGGGAGTTTTCGCGACGAGCGACACAGGGGATCGAGGCTGTTCGCACCCCTCGACCACCGGTCGCGGTCGAGGGCCGAGAGCATCTCGCCAACGCGCTGGCCGAAGGGCGAGGCGTGGTGCTGTGGCGGATGAACCTCGCCGACCCGGCGCCGCTCAACAAGGCACTCGCCGACCTCGGCTGCGCAGCCGTGCACCTGTCCTCGGTCGACCACCACGTGGTCGCCGGCTCGGTCCTGTCCCGACACCTGTGGTCGAAGATCTCGATGCGTTCCGAGGTCCGCTCGCTGGGAGAACGGGTGGTGTTCTCCCCAGCCGACGGCGGTCATGGCTACATGAAGACGCTCAAGCAGCGCCTGGCCGAGGGCTGCGTCGTGACGATCGTCGGCGACAGCAGAGGGGGAAGCCGACAGATCCCCGTCACCGTGTGCGGCAACCGCTGGTTCGTCCCGACGGGAGGACCCTCACTCGCCCAGTCGGCCGGCGCTCCGCTGCTGACCGCTCACGTGGTCGACGACCGAAGCGGAGCGACCACCGTGGTGATCGGCCCGCCCATCGAGGCCGACCGCTCGAACCGGCGAACGTTCCGGACCGATGCTGCGCACGAGCTCGCGGCACGACTCGAGTCGGCTCTGCTCGCTGCGCCCGAGGCCCGTCTCACGCTGTCGACCATGCGACGACGACCAGTGAACGAACGGCCGGCAAACACACGGGCGACAACCACACGGCCGGCGACCACACGGCCGGCGACCACACGAGCGACTGGCTGGACGAGCTAGCAGGCGAGTCCGGTGGGGCGCCCCGAGAGGTCGACGTCTCGGGCGAGACCGTCGACCATCGTCGAGGCGCGGATCGTCACTGCCGTCTCGCCGACCTCGATCGGGAAGTGGTAGAGCCCGGACACAGCGGGCCCGGCCCGGTACTCGCCCAGGATCGAGAACGTCGAGGCGTGGCACGGGCAGTAGAACTGATCGATGAACTCGCCGGTGAGTTCGGGCTCGGGCTCGGCGATGGCGTCGGCGTCGGCCCCGCCATCCGTCGTCTCCGTCGTCTCGGCAGGCTCGGTCTCGGCTGTATCGGTCTCGCCTGTATCGGTCTCGCCTGTATCGGTGTCGGCTGAATCGACGGTGAGCGCCCCTTCGCACGGTGCGACCTTGCAGTTGAGGTGCGTGCAGCGATTGAACAGAGCGAGGTAGCCGGCATCGATGCCGGGATGCAGGCTCGCGTCCAGATTCGCCTTGAACGTCTCACGCAGTTCGTCGGGAACCGTGACCACGTAGGTCGCGGCGGCGGCAACGAAGTGCGTCGGGCCGGTGGCGAGGTCGGCGTCGACCAGCGCCCGGTCGACGTCGGTGTCGAGCAGGGGTGCTTCGGTGGTGGTCGTCGGAGCCGGGGCCAGCGTGGTTGGCGGTTGCGCCGTGGTCGGCGGAACGGTGCTCGTGGTCGTCGGTGCTGCGGTCGCGCTCGTCTCGGTGGCCGCATCGCCACCACCATCGCCACACGCCGCCGTCGCTGCGAGTCCGAGGAGAAACAATCGCCGATCGATCACCGGGCGAGCTGGGGTGGCGTCATCGTCGCCGGTCGTGCCCTCGTGGTCAGCCCGTGATGCCAAGTTGGCGCGCCTTTCGCTCGCTGAAGATGATCGCCAGGATCAGCATCGCCACGATGATCCCGAGCGACAGGTAGGTGTTGAGGTGGTACCAGTGGCTCGCCGCCATCTTGATACCGACGAAGATCAAGATGCCGCCGAGTGCGTGCGACAGATAGTGGAACCGCTCCCGTGCGTTGGCGAGCAGGAAGTACATGGCTCGCAATCCCAAGATGGCGAATGCGTTCGACGCGAACACGATGTACGGCTCGTTCGAAACGGCGAGCACGGCGGGCACGGAGTCGAGCGCGAAGACCACATCGGTGAACTCGACGACGACGAGGGCGGCGAACAACGGCGTCGCCGTTCGAACACCGTTCTTCATCGTGAAGAAGTTGTGGCCGTCGAGCTCGTCGCTCACCGGCACGAACCGCTTCAACAACCCCAGACCGGCCGTCGAGGTGTTCTCGCCCTCGTCATCGCGGTGACGAATGATCTTGATGCCGGTGAAGACGAGGAAGGCTCCGAACACAATCAGCAGCCAGAAGAACCGGGCGATGAGTGCCGAGCCGACGAGGATGAAGATGAGGCGGAGAACGAGGGCGCCGAAAATGCCCCAGAACAGCACCCGGTGCTGATACTTCAGCGGGATCGACATCGTCGAGAAGATGATCGACCACACGAAGACGTTGTCGATGCTCAGCGACTTCTCGATCAGATACCCCGAGATGTACTCGCCGAAGGCGGCGCCGCCGTCCTCGCCGAAACCGAAGAACAGCACGGCGCTGAAGACCAGACCGCACGCGATCCAGAGCAGCGTCTCGAACGTCGCCTCGCGGGTGGTGGGGGCGTGATCGTCGCGATGGCGATACAGGTCGAACGCCAGCATCGCCATGATGGCGACGGCGAGACCGACCCACCAGGTGGTCGACACGTCGAGATCGACGAAATTGTCACGGGACGACGATTCAACGGCGTACAACATCACCCTCCAGTCTGGCTTCGATTCCCGTCCTCATGACGGACATGCCAGCACGAACACCTCACACTGCCACCAACACCTGACATCAACACTGCCACCAACACTGCCATCAACCCGCTGTTCACGAGCCTCGCGGCTCGGTGGTCTCGTAGGGTCAGACCATGAGCGATGAGGATCCCGTTGCCCGCCTTCCCTCCGTCGAGCGGTCCCCGGCCGGTCTGCCCGGCTCGGTCGAGCTCGGCGCGTTCTCCGTGTCGTTGGCCGTCGAGGATCTCGCCCGGTCGTCCAGCTTCTACGAAGCGCTCGGGTTCGAGGCGACGGGTGGTGATGGCGACGAAGGCTGGCTGATTCTGAAGAACGGCGAGACGACGCTCGGCCTGTTCCAGGGGATGTTCCCGACGAACATCTTGACCTTCAATCCCGGTCTGACGAACCGGATGGAGACGATCGAGGACTACACCGACGTTCGCGCCATCCAGGCCCATCTCGACGACGCCGGCATCGAGCTCGATCAGCGAGTGGGTGAGGACGCGGGCGAGACCGGTCCGGCTTCGATCATGGTGACCGACCCGGACGGCAACGCCATCCTGATCGACCAGTTTCGACAGATCAGGCGAGCGTCGGGAGCCTGAGGTTCGGCGTCGCGCCGCCATCGAGGCCGGTCGGCCCGTCGGCCATGAGTCGGTAGTTCGCAGCGGCAGCGATCATCGCCGCGTTGTCGGTACAGAACGCGCGCGCCGGCACGAGACAGTCGACGCCACGCGCCGCCGCCTCTTGTGCGAACCGCTCACGAAGGCGGGAATTGGCGGCCACTCCCCCGCCGAGACAGACGCCCTTGGCATCGACCGCGTCGGCGGCACGCATCGCCTTGGTCACGAGTACGTCGACGACGGCCTCTTGAAAGCTGGCGGCGAGGTCGGCATCGCTGGCTGTCGGGTTCTTGCGCACGTAGTTGATGACCGAGGTCTTCATCCCGCTGAACGAGAAGTCGAAGCCGTCGTCCATCAACCCGCGGGGAAACGCGATGGCGTCACGGTCGCCTTCGGTTGCGAGGCGATCGATGACCGGCCCTCCCGGGTAGCCGAGATCGAGATAGCGAGCGACCTTGTCGAACGCCTCGCCGGCAGCGTCGTCGATCGTCGATCCGAGGATCCGATAGCGGCCGAGGTCCTCGAGGTGAACGATGAGCGTGTGACCGCCGCTCACCAACAGCACGATGAGCGGTGGCGTGAGATCGGGCTGTTCGAGGAAGGTCGCGAACAGATGACCCTCCATGTGGTTCACGCCCACGTAGGGAACGCCCCAGGCGAGCGCGAGTGCCTTCGCCTCACTGACACCGATCAGGAGTGCCCCGATGAGCCCTGGACCATGGGTTGCCGCAACGGCGTCGATGTCGGCGCCGCTCAGCGGAGCGCCGGGCGCCCCCGCGTCGGCGAGCGCCTTGGTGAGCACCGGCTCGAGCATCTCGAGGTGGGCCCGGCTCGCCACCTCCGGCACCACGCCGCCGAACTCGGCGTGAAGATCGATCTGGCTCGACACGACATTGGCGAGCACCTCGGTGCCATCGCGAACGATCGCCACCGACGTCTCGTCACAACTCGTTTCGATCGCCAACACGACCGTCATGATTCGAACTCCTCGATCTCGTCACCGATTCGGTTTGCGGGGCCGTGAACGAGGTCGTCGCTCCACTCGGGCTCGGCCAGTCGGTCGAGTCGGGCCGCGTACTCGTCACCCAGGATGCCGTGGACCCACATGATCAGGGCGTCACCGCCGTCCCCGTAGTAGCGGGGTCGTGTCCCAACCGCGTCCATTCCGAAGCGGTGGTAGAGCGCACGGGCCGGCCCGTTGTCCGGCCGCACCTCGAGCGTCAGCCGATCGACGTTGCGAGACCGGGCTGCCCGGATCAATCCGTGAAGGAGTCGACGAGCCACCCGCATGCGCTGAAAGGCGGGATCGACGGCGATGTTCATGAGGTGCGCCTCGCCCGCATCGACGCTGCCTTCTTCGACGCTGTCTTCGCGGGTGCCGGCTCCGGCTCCGACGCCGATGTACATGAAGCCGGCGAAGCCGGTGAGCAACTCGGTCCCGTCCTCACCGACCGACACGGCCACCAACCAGTGCCGCTCCGAGGCGTGCATGTCGAGTTCGCCGGCGAACAGCTCAGCGGACCACGGCTCGCGACTCACCGCCGCTTCGAGCGCCGCCATCGACGGCACGTCGGCGATGGTCATCTCACGAACGACGAGGCCGGTCACGTGTTGTAGCGAGTCTTGATGTTGACCTGGACGTCTGGATCGCGAAGGTACAGCGGCTCGATCGATGAACCCTGCTGCGCTTCTCGAACCGCCGCCAGCTCGACGATTCGCTCGGCCGACGGGGTCTCTCCGGCCACGAGTTCGATCGAACGGCCGGTCGAGTTGGCCGTCTCGAACTGCTCGGCGTAGCGATCGGCTCCGTCGCCGATGACGAGGTCCCCGTCGATCAAGAGGTCGACCGATGCGTCGGCCGGGCCGACGAAGGGCTCACCGAGCGCGACGCCGTCGGCACCGAAGCGCTGCAGGAACACCTCTGCCCGGCGGGCGTCGATGACAGCGGCCACGACGCGACCCCGGTGAGCGGCGGCGAGCGCTTCGAGGCTCGTGACCGGCACGACGAGACGATCGGTGGCAAGGGCGAGCGTCCGCACGGTGGCAATGCCGACCCGCATGCCGGTGAAGCGCCCCGGACCGATGTCGACCGCGTACTGCTCGACATCGGCGACGGCCACGCCTGCTTCGTCGAGCACGGCAGCCAGCATCGGCGTCAGCTCTTCGGCGTGACGACGATCGGTCAACGTCTCTCGCGCTGCGAGCACCTCGACGCTCGGGCTCCCGCCGCCACCCGATGACAGGTCGGCGAGCGCGACGCCGACGAGCGCGGTCGAGGAGGTCACGGCGAGCGTCAACATTCCACGGACCAGTCAGCGAGTGCCGCCGCGAGATCGTCCAAACGATCGATCCAACCCGCTTCGTTCGCCTCGAAACGGATGAGGCGGTCGTCGTCGCCGTCGCCGTAAGCCAGGCGGACGACGAGCCGATCGGAGGGCAACGCAGGATCGATCTGCTCGCCCCACTCGATGACCGTGGCCCCCGATTCCAGGAGCTCGGGAAGGTCGAGATCGAGCGTCTCTTCGATCTGATCGATGCGATAGACGTCGAGATGGTTCAGCACGATCCGGCCCTCGTATCGGCTCGCGATCGTGAACGTCGGGCTGGTGATGCGATCGGTGATCCCGAGACCGATGCCGATGCCCTGCGTGAGCCGAGTCTTCCCCGCACCGAGATCGCCGGTCAGAACCAAGAGATCGCCGTTTCCGAGCTGGGTGGCGAGCGCCTCGCCGAACGCACCGGTGGCGTCGGGAGCATGGGTGGCGAAGCACCGAACGGTGGGGGTTGGAGACGAGTTCACGACCAGATGAGGCTATTCGCCTCGATCCGTCATTCCCGTGGAAGCAAGACGGTGAAGGTCGACCCCTCGCCCTGTGCGCTCACGACCTCGATCGTCCCGCCGTGCGCGATGACGAGCTCCTTGCAGACCGAGAGACCGACGCCGCGTCCACCGGTGCGACGATCGCGCGAGGCATCGGCTCGCCAGAATCGGTCGAATACACGCTGTTGCTCTTCTGGTGTGAGGCCGACACCGGTGTCGACGACGGCGAGGGCCACGCCCTCATCGGTCGATCGGAGTCGAACGTCGACCCGACCACCCGGCTGGGTGTAGGCGATGGCGTTGGCGAGGAGGTTGGTGACCACCTGCCGGATGCGCTTCGGGTCGACCGTGGCGATGACGGGCGCCAACGCGGTGTCGAGCTTGACGCCCGACTCATCCGCTGCGTGCCGATGGCCTGCGACCACGCCGGCGACGAGCTCTTCGAGATCGGTCGGTTGGAGCTCGACAGCGAGCGCACCGGCGTCGGCCAACGCCAGCTGTTGGAGGTCTTCGACGAGGTGTGACAGGTGAACGGTCTCGAAGTGCAGCGTGTCGATGAGCTCGCGGTCGACCTCGAAGACGCCGTCTTGGGCCGCCTCGAGATTGCCCTGGAGCACGCCGATCGGGTTGCGCAGCTCGTGCGCGATGTCCGACACCATCCGCGTTCTCGCCTGCTCACCCAGCTCGAGTCGCGCCGCCATCGAGTTGAACGCCGTGGCCAGGCGACCGAACTCCCCATCACCATCGCTCGGCACCCGCTGGCTGAGGTCGCCGGCAGCGACCATGTCGACCGCCTCGGTCAGCTGGCCGACCGGGCGGCTCACCCTCCCGGCGACGAAGAAGGAGAGTACGAGCCCGAGAGCGAGCACACCGAGCGCAGCGATCGCGACCTGTCCGAAGTCCAGCGACCCGAGGTCGATGAGCGCCTCAGCCGGGTAGCCGATGAAGAGGTCGACGGGCGGGGCGACCAGTGTCGCGAGATCTTCCTCCGCTTCGTTGAAGCACGCATCGAGATCGTCGAGTTCGTCGTCGTCGAGCACGAGGTCACCCTCGAAGAAGTCGAGGTCCTCCAGGACCTCGACGTCGAGACCGCGACCGTCGAGGCACTCGATGAGCTGCACCTCGAACGGGTCGGCGGTCAGGGTCACGGCGTCGCCGAGCTCCACCTCGGTGGAGGGAAAGTCGAAGCGGACGTCGAGAGTCGCTCGGGCGTCGTCGGGGAGCGGCGCCTCCGGGTCGCTGTCGGCCAGCACGCGCCCGTCGATACGCGTGACGGCGATGCGGGTGTCGAGCTCCGCGGCCAGCTCGTCGACGAGCGGATCGAGGGCGTCCCACGTTCCCTGGAGCATTCCGTGGAAGAGAATCGCGTCGCGGATCGTCGTTTCGTTCTCGAACTCGATCGAGGCGGCATCCTCGACCGCGGCGATCGTCTGCGATCGGGTGACGATCGCTGTCGCCGCCGACGCCAACAACGCGACAGCGGCCATGGCGAGAAGCACCCGCGTCCGCAGTGTCACGACTCGGCCAGCTTGTAGCCCCGACCCTTGACGGTGAGCACGAACCGGGGCGACGACGGATCGTCCTCGATCTTTCGTCGCAGATTGAGAAGATGCATGTCGACCGTGCGTTCCAAGGCGTAGTGGTCGAACCCGACCGCATCGTCGAGGAGCTGTCGGCGGGTGAACGCTCGGCCGGGCTCGGCCGCCATGGCCGCCAGGAGGCCGAATTCGCGAGGCGTGAGATCGATGGCCGTTCCCGACCGTCGGACCTCGTGGCGGACGGGGTCGATCGTCAGATCGCCAACGGTGACCACCTGATCCGCCGACGGCCGAACCCCCGCTCGACGCAGCTGCGTGCGCACCCTCGCCAGCAGCTCCCTCGGGCTGTACGGCTTCGTGACGTAGTCGTCGGCACCGAGATCGAGGCCGAGCAACAGATCGTCCTCGGTCGAGCGAGCCGTGACCATGATGATCGGAACGTCGGAGTCGGCGCGGAGCACGCGACACACGTCGAGACCGTCGACCTTTGGCATCATCACATCGAGCACGACCAGGTCGGGCTGGAGTCTGCGGGCCTCATCGAGACAGGCCCGCCCGTCCGGTGTGTGCACGACGACATGGCCCTCGCGCTCCAGATACGCCTGGAGCACTCGGGCCTGACGCTCATCGTCTTCGGCGATCAGAATGCGAGCCATGTCGTCGGAAGTCTCTCAGCCTTCCGTGGAGTTGCCGTCGACGGTCTCGTCGTCATCGAGTTCGTCGGCGTCGAAGTCGTCCGCGTCGAACTCCTCGACCTCGATCGCCTCACCGAAGGTCTCCTCGAAGATCTCGAACGCTCGGTCCCAGACGGCGTCGTCCTCGGAGTCGATGTCGATGATCAGCAGGCCGTCGTCCTCGGTCTCGACCGTGACGGGGATGCCTTCGGCTTCGAGTGCGGCCACGAGCTCTTCGGTCTCGGCATTGAACTCGGCGATCTCCTCGGCGGACAGTTCCCAATCATCGAGATCCGTGTCTTCGTCGTCCATCTCCTCGAGATCCAGGTCCTCGAGGTCTTCGCCGTAGAAGTCGAGGTAGGCCTCGATCGCTGCCTCGTCGTCCCAGTCGATCTCGACGAAGCGGATGTCGTCCTCCTCGACCCACTCGTAGTCGACACCGGCTTCGTCGAGCGCCGCTGCGAGGTCGTTCTGCTCGGCGGTGAACTCGGCCAGATCCTCTTCGGTCCACTCGAAGTCGAACTCCTCGAAGTCACCCTCGAACTCGCCATCGAACTCGATCTCGCCATCGAGCATGTCGCCGAACACGTCCTCGGCCACCGTCTCGAACGCTTCGACCGCAGCATCATCGTCCCAATCGATCTCGACGAAGCGAAGTCCGTCTTCCTCGACCCACTCGTACGCGACACCGGCCTCATCGAGTCCGTCGGCCAACTCCTGCTCGAGGGCCTGGATCTCGGCGAGCGTCTCCTCGTCGAGATCGGCGATCTCGACCTCTTCGGCCTCGAGCATCTCATCGTCGAGCGTGCCGTCTGCGTCGACCGCCCCGATAGTGGCCGTCTCGATGGGAGCCGTCTCGACGGGAGCGGGCTCGGAGCTCTGGTCCTTCGCCGGTTCGCCGCTCTGGGCGGATGCGGCCACGGGGATCGCTGCCAGCGAGGCGACGAGCACTCCTGCTGCCACGAGGCTCTTGGTTCGTCCGTTCGGTTCGTTCTTCATGTCTGTCGGGGATCCTTCTCATGCGGCGATCGCCGTTCGATCGCTGTGAGACAAGCATGCGATCGGGTCGATCAAGGCTTGATCAAGATCGGGTCAGAGGCCGGTGAGATCCATCCCTGCGATCTCGATCGATCACGGCGTTGCCGCACCACGCCATCGATCGGGTCCGTCGGCTGTTCGATGCCGGGTGGCTCGGCTACACCGTTCGAATGGGGATTCTGACAACCGAAACCAGTGAGCGATTCGGGATCGAGCACCCGATCTTCGGCTTCGCCCACGACATCGCAACGGTGGCCGCGATCAGCAACGCCGGAGGATTGGGCGTTTATGGGGCGACCCGTCGATTCCCCCACGAGATCGCAGACGAGCTGGCGGAGATTCGCCGCCTCGTCGGCGACCGACCCTTCGGTGTCGACCTCGTCTTGCCCGATGGCATGCCCGAGCACAACTCTCGGGAGGCGATCGAGGCGCACATCCCGGACGAGCATCGAGCGTTCGTGGCCGGGCTCGTCGAGAAGTACGACGTCGCCGAGCCGAGCGGGCCGGGAATGAGGACCCGCTTCATTCGCTCCGCTGAGATCGAGGAACAACAACTCGAAGCCGTGATGGCCTCCGATGTCGACCTCTTCGCCTGCGGCATCGGTGCGCCTCGCCCTGCGGTCGATCGAGCGAAGGAGCTCGGAAAGCACACCGCCGCGCTGATCGGGAGTCCGCGCCATGTTCGTCGGGCGCTCGCCTCGGGTGTCGATCTCATCGTCGCCCAGGGCGCCGAGGCCGGTGCCCACACCGGCACGATCGGCACCTTCACACTCGTCCCGCAAATCGTCGATGCCTGCGGCGACATCCCCGTCCTCGCCGCCGGCGGGGTCGCGACCGGTCGCCACATCGCCGCAGCTCTCGCCCTCGGCGCCGAAGGGGTGTGGATGGGTACGACCTGGCTGACGACCACCGAGCACACCGCCCACATGCCCGATGCGCTGGTCGACAAGCTGCTGACGGCCACCTCGGCCGACACCGTGATCACCCGGAGCGAGTCGGGCAAGACCTTCCGACAGATTCGTTCGGCGTGGAGCGACGAGTGGGAAGCGCCCGACGCGCCGACGCCGCTCAAGATGCCGTATCAGGACGTGTTGGTCGGCGATCTCCTCGGCGCCATCGATGAGCACGAGGTCGAGCCGCTCCTTCATTCGGGAGCAGGGCAGGGCATCGGCTACGCGACCGAGATCCGACCGGTGGCCGAGGTGATGGCCGCACTCGTCAGCGACGCCGAGGCCGCCCGCCGGGTCTGAGCGGTTCGGGTCAGGCGGGGCCGAGCGCCCGCTCCAAGAACGCGAGTACCGCCGAGGAGTAGCGGTCGGGATCGACGGACAACGACTCGATGTGGTCGGCACCGTCGACCGCAAGCCGTTCACCTCCGGTGAGAGAGGCGAGCCGTTCGAGGTTGTCGAAGCTGATCGCCTCGTCTGCGTCGCCGTGGATGTGGAGCATGGGGATTCGCCGATCGATGGGCCAATGCTCGAGATCGATGGGTTCCCTGCCGGTCAGCATCTTCATCAAGCTCCGTGCCCCGCCAAACATCCACGGCGGCGCCGACAAGGCGGCCGAGCCCTGTTCCGTGAGGACCTCCCCGAAGTCGACGAACGAGCTGTCGGTGATCACGGCCACGAGATCGGCACGGTGTGCTGCGGCGACCGAAGCATTGCCCCCTGCGCTGAACCCGAACACCGCAACCGGGACAGCGCCGCGATCCGACGCCCAGCTCACGGCGGCGATGACGTCGTCGGCCTCGAACGAGCCGCCCGAGTGCGGTCGGACCCGGGTTCCGTACCCAAGACTGATGACGAGCGTGTTGTACCCCGCGGCGTGCAGGATCGATGCGAGCTCCAGGCGTGGGCCCGGGTCGGTGGCCCGAGGGTCGAGTGCCGTTTCGAAGCCGTGCACGATGACGACCGTCGCAACGGCACCGTCCATCGGAATCCACCAGGCCTGGCAGTTCCGGGCGTACTCGACGTCGATCGACTCGAGCCCGAGCTCGGATGGGTGTCGCTTCGGGTTGGGTTCGCCACCGAAGACCCGAGCGGCCAGAGCCGGCCTCGTGGCGATCACCGCGAGAAGGGCTGACGGGAGCAACGAAACGATCGCCCCGGCCGCGGCGACACCGGCCAGCTTCGGCAATGCCGAGCGAGACGCCATCACTCGAGCGTGGCCATCAGGGGCGGGGCTGTCCGTCGACGTTGGCCTCGTAGTCGATCTGCCACAGGTTGCGGCTCGTCTGCACCGTCAGCATGAGGAATGCAGCGCAGTTGAGCGCCACGACGAGTGGCACACCCCAGCTGAAGATCTCGGTCCCGACGAAGTAGACGAACGTGTTCAGGGCGATGTAGCCAATGCGAATCTCCGTCGGCCCGATGCCGTAGTAGGCGATCTGGAACTGGTTCGTGGCGGCAAAGGAGAGAAACGACACCGCCATCGTTCCGCAGGTGACCAACAACAAGATGAGGAACAAGAAGCGGAGCCACCACACCTCGACGAGGAATGAGTAGCCAATCACGATCGAACCGGCGAAGACGAAGTCGAGGATGTGGTCCATGAAGAACCCCCACTTCACGAGCCCCTGCTTGCGGTACTTGCCGAGCGATCCGTCGAAGGAGTCGGTCAACCACTGGCCGAACACCATGACCGACATGACGTGCAGCCAGCCACGGTTCTCCTGTGCGAGATAACCGGCCAGAATCGTTCCTGCCGACCACAGGATCGTCACGTAGGTCAGGTGGTGGCTCATGATCGGCTTTGGGATCTTGGGGATCCCCCAGTCGATGAATCGCCGCTCGATCGGGCCGAGCAGGGACTGGCCCTTCTTCTTGTCGCCGGCAAAGGCGTCCCCGGTCGAGGGTGTGGCTCCCATCGGGCGAGTCTGTCAGACCGAGTCCGATCGGCTCACCATCCCGGCGAGGCAAGCGTCGAGGCGAGGGGCGATCGTCGACCAGGAGAAGCGCTGCATGGAACGGGCGAGGCCGTCGTCGACCGCATGACCGGTGGCCGACACCCGATCGACCGCGGCGGTGAGCGCGGAGGCGAAGGTCCGTTCGGGATAGAGGGCTTCGCTACGCCAGGGTCGTTCGACGAGCTCGGGGTAGGCGAGGCGGTTCGGAAGCACGGGGCTCGCGCCGGCCGCGATCGCTTCGGCGACGCCGACACCGAAGAACTCGTGGTCCGCGCAGCTCACGACGATGTCGGCGCGGCGAAGGTGCGACCGATACTCGCCCGTGGAGAACGGACCGACGGCGACGGTCCAGTCGTCGAACTCCTCGAGGATCGCCGCCCGTGCCGTCGACGGTGAGGCACCGGTGTCGCCGGCCAGGACGAGACGAACCCGACGGTCGGACTCGCGAAGTCGGCGCAGCGCGCCGAGGAACACCTCCGGCGACTTGTCCGCTTCCCAACGGTGCGGCCACAACACGGTCGGGCCACCGGGGTCGAGCGGTGTCCGGGTCGACGCAACGTCGTCGAGCCACGCCAGATCGAGGCCGATGGGCATGGTTTCGAATCGACCGAGCACGGTCTCGAGCATCGGGAGCTGGTCCGGTTCCGGTTGGCCGGCGAGAAACGGCGGCAGCGCTGCCTCGATGGCACGTCGGTGATAATCGGAGTTGAAGAGCACGAGGTCGGCCGCCAACCAGCTCTGCCAGTTGCGCAGGGCCGAATCTGTGTCGACGGCTCCCGTCGGTGTCGGATAGAGCAACTGACTCTCGTGCTGCATGATCACGACAGGCAGACCGCCGAGCGACCGTCGGGTCAACCCGAAGAGCTGGGCAACGTCGACGAGGCCGCTGACGAGCACGATGTCGGGTCGTCCATGGTCCGCGACGTACTGCTCGACCTTCTGCGCCAAAGGAGCGGCGCCACCGCGCAGACGCCAACGCCAGGCGACCGCCGGCAGGGACACGATCTCGACCCGATGGCGACTCGCCGCGGCGTAGCCCTCCGCCCATTGTCGATGGGAGCCGCCGAACCACGGCTCGACGAGCAAGACGGAGAGCTTCTGCGTCACTCGATCGGACGTGCTTGCTTGGCGACTTCGACGAGGTCGCTCAAGAACTCATTGATCTCGTCCGGTCGTTCCAGCATCAGCTGATGGCCAGCATCGGGAAGGATCGTGAACGCGGCGTGCGGCATCGCCGCCGCCAGGCGCTTCGATTCGGCCACCTCGGTGAGGGGATCGTCGCCGCCGACGATGATCGAGGCTGGCGTGTCGACCGAGCGGAGCTCGTCGAGCACGTCGTGGTCGAAGATCGACGGAGCGATGGCGAGAAGGTCGGCGGGAGGAAGCGCCTCGAAGGCCAAGGCCGTCTCACGCACGGCGTCGGGGTGGGGTGTGTCACCGAAGGTCGCTCGAACGGCGATCTCGCCGAGGTCACTCGGCGGCACCTGGGCGATGCGCTTGGCCAACTTCGGTCGAGCGAGAGCGAGCTTTCGGAGTTGCTCTGCGACCGGCCCGAGGATGCCGGTTGGCACCCTGGCCGGATTCCGACCGGCGCTCGCGATGAACCCGACGGCGCCAACCCGTTCGGCGACGACGTCTGGATGATCGACCAGGAATCGGCCGAGCACCATGCCGCCCATCGAGTGACCAGCGATCACGACATCGTGGAGATCCAGCTTCTCGAGGATCATGGCGAGATCGCGGGCGTTCGCTTCGATCGTCGGGCCATCGGATCCAGCGGTCGACGAACCGTGCGCTCGGAGGTCGATCGCGATCACGCGGTACCGATCCGCGAGCTCGAACTGATGGTGCCAGATGCCGGCATGCAGCGTGACGCCATGGAGCAGCACGACGACCGGGCCATCGCCGATGTCGATCGCATGCAGCGACCCGCCATCGAAGGTCGAGATCTGATGGTGGCGCCGGTCGGCTGAGAGACCGGCTCGACCAGCGTCGGCTGCATCGGTGACGAGGTGGGGCAGGGCGGTGTCAGGGTCGGCGATGCCACGCAGGCGGCGAAGCGTCAACCGTTCGGCTCCGAACCCGAGTGCGATGCCCGCCGCCAACGTCACGATCTTCATCGGTGCACTCGCTCCACTCGCTTCGAGATCCCGCAGACCACCTCGTAGTTGATCGTGTCGAGGTCGGCGGCGAGGTCGTCTGCGGTGATTCGATCGCCGGTCGAGCCAACGGTCTGTTCGCCGATCACGACGACGTCATCACCTGCCGCGACATCGTCGTCGCCGCAGTCGACGACGATCTGGTCCATCGTGACGACGCCGATGATCGGGCGCCGTACGCCACCGATCAACACGGCGCCGCTCTGCCACAGACCGCGTCGGTACCCATCGGCATAGCCGAGCGGGATCGTCGCCGCAGTCGTCGGCTGGTCGACACCGGCGCGCTGGCCGTAGCTCACCCGGTCACCGGCTCGGAGTCGCTTGACGTAGGCGACGTTCGATCGCCAGGTCAGCGCGGGGGTCAATCCAACATCGCAGGCCGTCTCGACCATGGCCTGGCTCGGGGCCAAGCCATACAAGGCAATGCCGGTTCGGACGATGTCGTGATGGGCCCGGGGGTGAGCGAGCGTGCCCGCTGAATTGGCCGCGTGCCGCAACGGCACCTCGACCCCGGCGGCGGTCATTGCGTCGAGCACCTGCTCGTAGCGATCGAGCTGGCGGTCGGTGTAGGGGTTCCCCGGTTCATCGGCGGTTGCGCAGTGGGTCCAGACCGACCCGAGCTGCAACCCGCTGGCACGCTCGATGGCCGTTGCCAGAGCGACGGCGTCGTCGGTGTGCGCCCCCACTCGATGCATGCCGGTGTCGACCTTCAGATGCACGGTGAGCGGAGCGGCCCGCCCCACCGATGCGGCGGCCTCGATTCCCAGCTCGGAGTAGATCGCCGGCTCGAGCCCGAAGCCAGCGGCCGACACGAACTCGTGGGGTTCCGGTTCTGACAGCACCCAGATCCGAGCGTCGATGCCAGCATCGCGAAGCGCAGCTCCCTCATCGACCTGGGCGACGGCGAGCACGGTGGCGCCAGCATCCAGCGTCGCTCGGGCGACCTCGTTGGCCCCATGGCCGTAGCCGTCGGCCTTCACGACGGCACACAGCCCCGAATCGGGCGCTGCCGCCATCAGCGCGCCGACGTTGCGGGCGATGGCGTCGAGATCGATGTCGACCCAGGATCGGCTCACCGCTGAACTCTAGATCTCACGGTTCGAGCGGGGGCGTGCGCTCGGCGGTCAGATCGCATCGGCAGTCAGATCGCATCGGCAGTCAGATTGCATCGTCGGTGCCGACGAGCAGATCCAACACACTGGACAGCTCACCATCGTCGAGATGCGTGCCGCCGACGAGAGCGAGACCGAACACCACCGGCTCGCTTCGGGTCCATGCCGAGACCTGACCGGCCGCGTCCGGCTGGTCCGACCAACTCGACGATCGGAGCCCCGATCGGATGAGTCGTACGAGATGGCGAGCGGCAGGGCCATCGAGATCCCCCAGCCACGGACCGAGCCAGCGAATGAGCGGTTCGTCGAGGCGTGCGAGCGCAGCCAAAACATCACTCGCCTCGGGAACGAGCGGCGGATCGAACATCAGGGTTCGACTCCACCAGACATCGACGATGTCGGTGATGATCCGCCGATCGTCGGCCGTCGTTCCCGCCGCTCCGAGCTCGGTGCGAACCTCGGCGACGATCTCGGCCAACTCTTCGGCACCCCCGGGATCGCCAATCCGGTCGTCGGCGACCAGCAGCTCCAAGAGCCGGGGCAAGGCGAGGCGGCGCTCGCCGGCTCTCGCCCGCGACAGCACCGCGTCGAGCGGGAGATCGCCCATCAGCGACGAGCGATCACCAAAAGCGTCCCACGCCTCTTCGACCGCTGTTTCGACGGGGTCCACGGCGACAATCTAGGGGCGAAGCAGGCCGCTCGACCCCGACATCACGAGAGCGTCAGGCTGACCAGCGAAGGAAGATCGCTCGCCACCGTGCCCGTCGACTGGGCGAGGGAACAGGATTCCCCGTGCACGTGAGCGCCGAAGGCGGCGGCATCGATCGGAGCCAAACCCTGGGCGAGCCCCGCCGCGATCACGCCGGTGAGCACGTCGCCACTTCCTGCGGTGGCGAGCCGTTCGTCCCCACTCGTGATCAGTCGGACCTCGCCATCGGGATGGGCGACGATCGTGGTCGGCCCCTTGAGCAGGCCGACCGCGTCGAAGCGGCTGGCCAACGCTCGGGCGGCAGCGATGCGGTCGACCCCCGGGCGTTCGCCCATCAGCCGCTCGAACTCTCCGTCGTGTGGTGTGAGCACCGCACCAACGGCGCTGGTCCGAGATCGTTTCCCGAGCAGATCCGGCCGGGCGGCGATGACGTCGAGCGCCCCGGCATCGATGACCATCGGCGCGTCGGTGGCCTCGATGATCGAGGCAGCCATCGTCTGGGTGGCATCGTCGGTGGCGAGTCCGGGGCCGATGGCGATCGCCCCGGCCCGGCCGAGGAGGTCGACGAGTTCGTCGCGCCATCGGGCGCCGGGGTCGATGGTCCGAGCGACGACATCCACGGGAAGCCGATGATGACCCGCCGGATCGAGCATGCCGACCGAGACGTGTCCGGCGCCGGCTCGCCCGGCGGCCGATGCCGCCAACGCCATGGCGCCGCTCATTCCCTGGCTTCCACCGACCAGAAGGACGGCGGACCGCCACTTGTGTGCCTCGGGGTGACGAGTCGGCCAGCGCGCCGCTCCCTCGCCAGCCTCGAGATGGTGGATCGAGGTCGGAGGCGTGGGTGCGCCGAGTGACGCGAACCCGAGATCGACCACGTGGAGCTCGCCGCCGAGGAGCCGACCGTCGGCGAGCAGGTTGCCCGGCTTCGGGGCGACGAAGGTCACCGTCGCCGCAGCTCGCCCGGGCGTTCCGAACGATCGCCCGGTCGCACCATCGATGCCCGACGCGATGTCGACGGCGAGCACCGGAGTCGTGCCGACCTCGGGGAATGCGAAGGGTCGGCGGTCGTCGCCGACCCGGTAGCCGGTCCCGAACGCCGCATCGATCACGAGTGCCGGTTCCGCGCCGCCAGGAAGACGTGGGAGAACGGCGACGTCGCGCCCGTCGCGATCGGCGGTGTCGAGCGCGTCGAGGCCGACCTCGGTCACGGCGGCTCCCCAGCCCCGGAGCACCCGGGCGGCGCTCACACCATCGGCGCCGTTGTTGCCCGGGCCGGTCACCACGACGATGCGGGCGCCGGCGACGCCTGCGAGCATCTTGCGAGCGGTCACCGCGACGGCGTACCCGGCACGGTCGATCAGCGCCTGAAGGCCGACTCCCGAGTCGAGCGCGGCGGCATCGAGCGCCCGCATCTCCGCCGGGGTCAGAACCGGCTGCACGGTCTCATTCGGGCCACGGCACAGACCATGTCACAGTCCCAACTCTGTGGCAGTGCGGGCCATGTCACAGTGCCGACGGGGCGGGCGGTTGGGCGACGGCGATGGCGAGGGCCACCGTGTCGCTGTGGGACAGCGTCAACAGCCAGCCACCGATGCCGAGCTCTTCGGCTCGGCGGGCCGCACGACCGTGGAGAGCGAGTACGGGTTGACCGGACTCGAGCTTGGTGACCTCGATCTCGACGAAGTCCGTTCCCCCGAGCCCGACGCCGAGCGCCTTCATCACGGCTTCCTTGGCTGCGAAGCGGGCGGCGAAGCGTTCCGCCGGGTCGATGGCGCGTCGGCAATAGGCCTGCTCACCCTCGGTGTAGACGCGGTCGACGAAGCGCGGCCGTTCGGTCGTGATGCGTCGGATGCGGTCGATCTCGACGACGTCCGCTCCGATCGAGAGGACGTTCGTGCCGACCAGTTCGCTCAGCTCTGGTTCCACCGACTCGCAACGTCGGAGATCGGGGCCGTGAGCAACTCGACGGTTGGCACGTCGGCAAGGAGGTCGTCGCGGAAGGACGGTTCGCGCTCGGTGACGACGTCGACGAGTTGGCGATAGCGGTTGCGATAGCCCTGGAGGACCGAGCGTGCGGTCGCCGTTCCGAGGTCGTCGACGAGCTTCACATGGCACAGCGTGAGACCGGTGGTCGTGCCGTCCTTCACCTCGGCGATGATCAGCACCGTTCGTTTGTCGGAACCGACGGTGACGAGCGGAACGCGCTCGACCGCGACCCGGTGCTTGTTGCCTCGCAGCACGGGATCGGTGTCGGTTCGCGACGTCAGGTTGGCGGCGATACCACCCTTGTCGACGACGTGGATCTGCGCATCACCCTCGACATCGCCCTCGACCCGGTAGCGGGTGTAGCCGACGACCTCGCCCACGGCGGGGCTGATCGACGACAGCGTGCGGAGCGACCGGTAGGAGAGTCGGTCGCGGGGGCAGCCCGTCTCCAACACCGACTGGATGAGCTCGGCTTGCAGGAGGCTCTCGTCGGTCCGGGAAATGCCGACCGTGACGGTCTTGGCCTGGTGCTTGATCGCGTCGACGGGGCGGGTGAGCTCTTCGATGGCGAGGGTCAGCCCGGCGGCGAGATCCTCGGCGATCACACCCGGTGTTCCGACCTTGCCGAACTCGATCTGATACGACTCGAAGCGAGCTTGTCCGGTGGCGAAGCGGAGCATCCCGGCCAAACGCGTCGCGGTCGAAGCCTCGAGGTGACCGTTGTAGTGGCCGGCGCGAAGGCCGTCGTAGAAGCGGCCAGCCAATGGCTCGAGCTTCTTGCCGAACTCGACGAACCAGTCGTTGCTCTGCTCGCCGACGTAGCTCTCGATGACCGCGCGGGCCTCTCGCAGCGGTCGAGCCGATGCATCGATGGCGAGCGCTGCCTCGTAGCCGAAGAGATGCCCGACGACGGTCGACAAGACGAACGCCAACAACGGATGGGTCTCGGGAACCGCAATCACATCGAGGGCGGCGTTGAATCGATTCTCGCCTTCGGTCGCGATGACGATCGGGGCCGCCTTGTGAGCCCGGAAGATGGCGACTTCCTTCGCGACGTCGTCGGCGTTCGACCCGACGAGTCCAGCGGCGCACACGAGGATCATCGGTTCAGACGAGAGATCGATGTGCTTCTTGTCTTCGGTCACATCGCAGGCGATCGACTTGTAGCAGAGCTCCGACAGCTTGATTCGCAGCTCGCGAGCGGCGACGAGGTTGGGGCCGTTCCCGACCATGGCCCAGTAGCGACGGCTCGGTGCATGACGCTCCGCTGCCGCCGCGATCTCGGGACGCTTGGCCAGCGTCGCCCGCATGGCGTCGGGGAGCTCCCGCAGCGCCTTGAGCAACGCCTGGCGATCGTCGGCTGACGTCGAGGTCCCGGGGACGAGTTGGGCAACGCCCTCGGCGAGGAGGAAGCCGGCTGCGATCTGGGCGTAGAAGGCCTTGGTGGATGCCACGCTCATCTCGACGTCACGGCCGTCGGAGGTGTAGAGCACACCGTCGGCCTTGTCGACGAGGTCGCTGCCGCGCCGGTTGACGATCGCGACGACGGCCGCACCTCGGCTGCGGACGAGATCGACCGTTCGGTTGGTGTCGGTGGTCGTGCCGGACTGGCTGATGGCCACGACGAGCGTGTCGCCCATGTCGTCGCGCATCTCGAACCCGGAGAGCTCGGTGGCGACCACTGGGCGCACCGACACGTCGGTCCCGGCCAACGCCGACGCGAACGCGGCGGACACGGCCTGACCGGCGACGGCCGCCGTTCCCTGGCCGATCACTTCGACCTTCCGAAGCTGACCGGAGGCGAGCATCGTGGCGATCTCGGCGGGGAGCGTCTCGGCCGGGAGACGGACCTCGAAGACGCCGTCGTCTTCGACCAGCCGGGCGCGCAGGGTCTTGGCGAACGAAACCGGCGACTCAGTGATCTCCTTCAACAGGAAGTGCGGAGCGTCACCACGGTCGATGTCTCGGGTGGTCACCGCAGGTGGCAGCCACTCGTCGTCGGCCACCGGTAGCGGTGTGCCGTCGTAGGCGAAGCGGGTGACGCCGCCTCGATCGCCGGCGGCAGCGCCGGCGATCCGAATGATCTGACCCTGACTCGCGATCGGATTGTCGGGGTCGGCTGGCGTCTCCCCGTCCATACGCATGTAGGAGGTGGCGTCTTCGACGACGCCATAGG
>CALLIQ010000012.1 GCA_938008925.1 uncultured Acidimicrobiales bacterium | reverse complement strand
CGGGGCCAGCACGGACGACCTCGCCAAACTCACCGTCTACATCGTCGGGTGGACCGAGGCGAAGCAGCCAGAGTTGTTCACCGGTTTGATCGCGTCGGGCAAGGCGAACCCGATCGCCCAGGTCCCGATCACGCTGATCGGTGTGCAGTCGTTGTTCCTCGACGAGTCACTCGTCGAGATCGAAGCCGTCGCCGTCATCAGCGACGACGCAACCGGCTAGCGCAACCACCTAGCCGACGGGGGCGCCCCGGGCGTCGTCGACAGCGGCGATCATGGCGTCGACCAGTCGCTCGTTGGCGTCGGCCTTCTTGCCCGCGTCGCGGTGGCCGATCTCATCGACCTCGTCCGGGTCGGCCACGAGGTCGAACAGCATCGACTCTCCGCTGCTGAAGCGGGTGAACTTCATGCCGTCGTCGCTCACGATCGTCCGCGACCTCGCGGGGAGTCGGGCCCGCGCGGCCGTCTCCGCTCGGATGTCGTCTTCGATCATCAGGTGATCGCGAACCGACGTGGTGACCTGTGCGGCCGGATCGTCGAGGATCGGGGCGAGGGACAGACCCTGGATGCCGTCGTGGCCGGGCACGTCGCACAACTCGAGAAGCGTCGGGGCGAGATCGATACTGCTCGACAACGACGCCGTTCGGCCTGCGGGCCGACGAGGGTCGACGACGACCATCGGCACCTGCTGTGTGCCTCGGAACGGCATGAAGCCCTTCAGCATCAAGCCGTGCTCTCCCATCATGTCGCCGTGGTCGGCGGTGAAGACGATGATCGTGTCGTCGAGCTGACCGAGGGCGTCGATGGCGGCGATCATCCGACCGACGCCGTCGTCGATGAACTCGATCGTGCCGTAGGTGGCGGCGATCGCTTCTCGCAACAGCTCGGGATCGGTGGCTCCACACGGCGAGACCCAGTTGCGCTGATCGGTCGGCGCGGTCGACTGGAAGTGGCGGAGATAGGCCGGGGCATGATCGAGCGGATCGTCGAGCGAACCGGGCAGCTCCATGTCGGCAGGCGAATGGCGGTCGTACCACTCCCCCGGTGGCGTCATCGGATGATGGGGATCGGGGAACGAGGCCCACGCATACCAAGGGTCTCCCCCCGCGGCCGACTGTTCGATGAAGGCGATGGTCTGCTCGGTCACGAAGTTCGTGCTGTGGAGCTCTTCGCCGTAGGACGGATCAAAGACCTGCCACCACCGGTCGGACCGGCGCTTCGACGGTGACTCGGGCGAATAGGGAACGACGAGGTCTTCCCACTTGCCACCCCGATCGAGCGCCCAGTGCAGGTGGTGGCCCGTGACCCTCGCGCCGTGATCGATGGCGAGCTCGACGTGTCCGAATCCGTAGAAGTCGTCCGGCCACTCGGGCACGCCGTCGTTGAAGAGCTCGAAGTGTTCCAGGCTGTCCCACCCGTCGGGGTAGGCATGATCGACCGTCGGCGTGCGATCGACCGTCATCACCGAGTTGCGGCTCATGCCGTGTTGGAGATGGGACTTGCCGATCAAGGCGGTTCGCCATCCGGCGTTCGCGAACTGGCGAACGTGGGTCGACGCTCCCCACTCAAGCGATCGATCGTTGAAGATCACGCCGTGGGCGCTTGGCATTCGCCCGGTCACGATCGACGACCGGTTCGGCATGCACACCGGGTTGGCGACCCAGGCGTTCTCGAACACCGTGCCCCGATCCGCCAGCGCGTCGAGGTTCGGCGTCTGCACGACGCCGTTGCCCATGAACCCGACATCGCGGGCCCGATGCTGGTCGGTGATGACGAACAGGATGTTCGGACGACGAGTGCTGCCCGTTTCAGACTCGTCGTCGGTCATCCGGTCAGCGGTTCAGCATCACGGGCACGTTGCGCGGCCCGCGGATCTGTCCGGCCGCCCACGTGGTGATCTGGTCGGGATCGAGCGTGTAGTTCGGGAAGGCCCGCAGCCATTCCTGGAGTGCGACGAGCAACTCGAGCCGGGCGAGGTTGGAACCGACGCAGCGGTGGATGCCGAGCCCGAACGCCACGTGGCGGTTCCTGGCTCGGTCGATCTGGAACTCCTCCGCGTTGTCGAAGGCCTCAGGGTCGTGGTTCGCGGCCGGGAACGTCACGAGCATTTGATCGCCGGGGTGCACCGGGCATCCACTGACCTCGGTCTCACCGACGACCTTGCGGGCCATCGTGACCGGGGCGTAGTAGCGGAGCACTTCCTCGCTCGCCGTCTGCCACAGCATGTCGTCGTCATCGACGGCGACGAGGGCCGCAACCTGGTCGGGGTTCTGGGCGAAGTGCCACAGACCCGAGCCGATCGCACTCCACGTGGTGTCGATGCCGGCGACGATCAGCAAGCGGACGTAGCCGATCTTGAGCGCCCAGTCGATCGGCTCGCCGTCGATCTCGGCGTTGGCGATCTCGGTCATCATGTCGTCGACCGGATTCTCGAGACGCTGCTTGAGGAGATCGTCGATGTAGGCGCTCATCTCGCCGAGGACCTCGGCTCGAATGGCGTTGTCCTTCGGGCCGAGCTGGAAGTTTCGGTAGATCCAATCCCGGAACAGATCGGCATCGGCCTCGGACATCCCGGTGAGCTCGCAGATGCCGTGCACGGGGATGTG
>CALLIQ010000011.1 GCA_938008925.1 uncultured Acidimicrobiales bacterium | reverse complement strand
GGCCGGGAACGCCCTATCGACGACCCGAGGCAGCCGAGGCGGTCGCCCGTGGCGCTCGGGAGCGAGGGATCCCGCTCGTCGGGACGTGAGGCGGCTTTCAACATGTCCTGGTAGGGCATGCTCGAGACCACGGCGGCATCGTCGACGCGACGCACGGCGAGTACGAGGGCGCGACCGGAACCCCGGTCATCTCGTTGCTCGAGTGCTCCATCAACGGAGCCGAGATCAACGTCGAGCTGCTCGAGCACTCGCGACTGGCCAGCCTTCACGCCACATACCACGATGACTTCGGCTCGGCGGGACGCATCGTCACCGAGAAGACCCAGTGCAACTTCGGCGTCTCGCCCGAGCTCGCCTCCGTCGCCGATCGAGGCGGCATGCGTGCGGTTGGCATCGACGAGCTCGACGAGGTTCGAGCCATCGAGGTCCCCGACCACCCGTTCTTCATCGCGACGCTCTATCTCCCGCAGCTGAGGTCGAGCCCTGCCGATCCGCATCCGCTGTTTCAGGGGTTCGTCGCCGCGGCCATCGAACGTCGACACGGTTCGTTGGCTTGATGGGCACGCTCGGCGACTCGATTCGGGTTGCGCTCGAGACTCTCGAGTAGACCGCCGGTCGGGAAAGCCGCTACGCAGCGGTCGCCGAGTGCGACCGCTGCAAAGCGACGTTCATCACTTCGTCGAATGAAGGCCAACCATGTTGCCTTCGGTGTCGGTCATGATCGAGACGAACCCGTGGTCGCCGATCGAGAACTTCGGACGAACGACAGCACCACCGGCCGCTTCGACTCGGGCCAACTCGACCGCACAGTCGTCGCACGAGAAGTAGACCATTGCACCACCCGGACCGGGCTGTGCGTACTCGAGCTTCACGAGCGCTCCACCGGCGCCATGGGAGACGAAGTCGTCGCCGAAGGCACGCATCTGCGCCGTTGGATCGTTCGGGTCGTCCATCGACGTCAGCGTCGTCTCGAGCACCTCTTCGTAGAACCGCTGTGCCCGGTCCATGTCCTCGACGTAGATGTCAAACCAACCGATTTTCCGCATGATTTCGTCCTTCCTCAGACGCTTCCTCGAAGGCGTTGTCGCCTTCGAAGAACACTCAAGCAAGGACGGATGGCGAAGGATTGTAGATATCGGCCATGTCAGGATCGATTCGGATCAGGCCGGTGTGTCACCGAGGACGACGATGGCCTTTCGGTCATCGACCACGTACCACCAGCCGTCTCCGTCGCCGCCTGTCGTGGTCGGCCGAGCGAGCCCCTCGATGCGCGATCGCGGCTCGAACGTTCGGTGAATCGTCGGCCCGGTGCCGTCCGGCGCGACGGACACGTGGAGCGTCGCCGGGCGCCCCACTCCGCCGGCCATCATCGACATCTCGCTCGCTGCGGTGATCATGTGGACCCGTCCCTCCACAAAGGCCAGATCTCGGATGCCCGCGGGCTGGCCGGGGTCAGCCATCACCTTCGCCTCGATCACCTCGGCTCCTTCGACGGCCGCGAGGCCCGAAGCAACGTCGCCCTCAACACGGAGCATGAGCGGGTTGCCCGTGACGGCGACCGGGTATCGCAGTCCGAGCAACGTGGCCCCATCCGGCAGTGCGACGGCCCCCTCGATGTTGATCGGAGCTCCGCCGGGAAGACCCGCCTTCTTGGCCGCTCGTCTCGCCACCTTCGACTGGTTGGCGATCGCCACCCCCGAGCGTTCGAGCGCCGAGTTGATCGCTGCCGTGAGATCCATACCCATCAGTTCGGCTCGCCCGGCCACGACGGCGCGACGCGCTCCCTTCGACGTCTCGAGGCGAACGTCCGCCTCGTCGAACGACGCGACGAACGAACGGCGCGGATCGATCGTTCCCTTGCCGCCGACGAAGGCCGAACCGAGCACGGTGACCACACCGTTTCTCACGAACACCGACTCGGCATCGGTGCCGCGCCGCCGTTTCGCGAGATCGAGAAGCACGGGGGCCACCGACGGGTGGCCATCGCGGACGACGAGAAGTGAGACCGCCGACCGGATCAGCTCTTCGTCGTGAACGACCCAACACGCGCTGTCCGCATCGAGCCGGGCGAGCAGCTCGTGGTTGGTCACCGGAGCGAGGCTGCTGGCCTCGCGCACCCGCGCCTTCAACCGGTACGTCGAGAGTTCGTTGTCCGCTTCGCCCGACGGCGCCATCCGGGGGAGGGTATTGGCATCGCTTGAAGCACGCAGTCGCCTGCGCGACAGTGCTTCGGTGAGTGGCGAGCAGTCGACGCCCGAGGGGCCTCTCACCGGCAAGGTGCTCTACGCGCACGAAACCGGCCAGCGCTTCGATGTCCTCGCCGACGTCGTCGACGCCGCGGGCGGTCGGCTCACCAAAGAACTCCAGCCGGGGTTGTTCGCCATCGTGACCGACGTCGTCGACGATCCTGAGCTGGTCGAGCACGCCCTCGCACACGGATGCGCCGTCCTCACGCCGGACAACGCCATCGCACAGATCGAGCGCCAACTCGATCGTGTCGCCAGGCGCGCCAACGCGAACCGAGACGCTCCCGCCACAGCGAGCGCAGGCGACGCTGGCCGTAACACCGACGACAACGACGGCCGAAACGACGGGGACGGCCGAGACGACGGGGACGGCACCGAGCCCAGGCCAGCGCTGTATCGCCGGATCGACTGGGAGAAGTTGGCGGCCATCGGAGCGGTCGTGATCATCGTGGTCTTCGCGATCCGCGTGTGGAACGAGCGGGCGGAGGAACGTCGTATTTACGAAGCCGAAGTACGCCAAGGCGCGACCCAGACACGAACCGACGCTCGCTGCGTGACCCTGGCCAGCGGCGAACAGGGCGAGGTGCTCGTCTTCAACGACCTCCTCGCCGCGAGCTCTGACCGGGATGGAACGTTCTGGTCCGATGTCGTCGATGAGATGCGCGTGCTCTGCGAGTCTTCCTGAGCGCACGCATCGAAGAGCGGCGAACACGAGCCCGCCGATCGTTGCCGTCCTAGCATCGAACGATGACCAAGGAGATGTGGGACGCGATGGCCCCGTCGTTCGACGACGAGCCCGACCACGGTCTCGCCGATCCCACCACGCGAGCCGCATGGCGCGACCTTCTCCTCGACGTCTTGCCAACACCACCGGCGCGAGTCGCCGACCTCGGGTGTGGCACCGGAACCCTCAGCCGGCTGCTGGTCGACGAGGGTTTCCGAGTCGACGGCATCGACTACTCCCCTGCCATGGTCCAGCGAGCACGAGCCAAAGTGCCGGAGGCGAGTTTCTCGATCGGCGACGCATCGCGTCCTGAGCTCGATTCCGGAAACTACGACGTCGTCCTCAGCCGACACGTGCTGTGGGCGCTCCCCGATCCCGCCGCAGCGCTCGAGCGCTGGATGGAGTTGTTGGTGCCCGACGGTCTCGTGATCCTCGTCGAGGGGCGCTGGCACACCGGTGGCGGCCTGACGGCCGACGACGCTGAGGAGATCGTCCGAACCGTGCGCAGGAGCGTGACCGTTCGGCCTCTTCTCGAACCGATCTACTGGGGCAAGCCGATCGAGGACGAGCGTTATCTCCTCGTCAGCCCCGAATGACGACATCCGGCCCGCTGCCGCAGCCCGACCAAGCCGTGGCGATCGCCAGCGATTTCTTCCAAGAACCGGTCGAGTCCTGCCTGCGTTTTCCGACCGGTCTCCGCAACTGGGTCTTCGATTTGACGATGCGAACTGGCCGCCGAGCGGTCGTTCGGCTCTGCCGCCCGGAGAACCGACGCGAGCTCGCCGGCGGCGTGCATTGGGCGGCACAGTTGGGGGCTCTCGGTATCCCGGTCGCTCGTGTGCTCCACCACGACACGACTGCGGCGCAGCCCTTCACGATTCTCGAGCGACTCGATGGCACCGACATCGGCGCGGTCATCGGGTCGTTCAGCGACGCCAACGCGAGACGCGCCGCCAGGACCGTCGCTGATTGGCAGAC
>CALLIQ010000010.1 GCA_938008925.1 uncultured Acidimicrobiales bacterium | reverse complement strand
CATCAGCTTGGCGAGTGGGCCCGGCAGCGCGTCAAGGGGAGGGACGACGGGCTCGGGGCCGAGCAGGCGAGGAGCCTCGGCGATGTCGAGCCACGACTGCCGCGTGTCATAGCGCTGACGAACCTCGTCGGCGTCGAGCCGGTCGGTGCCACGAAGCGCCTCAGCCATCTCGGTGGCGGTGAGGTCGAAGACGTGGTCTTCGGCGCTGATTCGCTCAGCTGCGGCAAGGCGGCGGCCCGTCTCCAGGACGATGCCTCGCAACAGCCCGGCCGGCCATTGGTAGGTGATCGGGCCGTTCTCGTCCCGGAGCCCGTACAGCGCCCTGGCGTCGCCGAGCATCTCGTCGAAGGTCGCTCGATCCGCTTCCGGAACCTGGGCGCGAAGCGTTGCGGCCATCGCTTCACCTCGTCGTCGAGCGGTCTCGTCGATGGTCCCGGTTGCGTCATCGGCCGAACGGATGCCGCTGAGGATCGTGTTCGGCATCTCGACCAGGGTGAGTTCGGCGATGTCGTAGCCGCCGGTGAGTCGGTTCCCGAACTCGACCAGGAACGCGTCGAGTGCGGCCTCGGCCTCGGGGCTGGCCGCCCGCACGTCGTCGAGCGAGTCGAGTGGCCCCGGTGCGAGCGCCCGGATCTTGGCGAGCGCGATGGCTGGCGCGCTGGTCGCTGCGGAGAACCCGGAGAGCGCCTGCATCGTCTCGACCGGGTCGAGGCCCCACTCGCGTGCGCCGACGAGCATGAGGCCGATGGGCCCGAGATCGGAGATGTGGAGACGGAAGTGCAACCGGAGCCCGGCATCGACGTGGGCGCTGGCTCGTTCGACGGCATCGGCGAGGGCGTCGTCGCTCAGCGACGGCAGGTCGAGCTTCGAGAGGCTGCGACTCGTCGCGATCAGTTCGGGCTTCCACTCGTCCTCCCATCGACGGAGTTCGTGCAACCAGATCCGCTCCGACAGCGCCTTCGCCGCCGTCTTCGTCTTCGACCGGAACGTCGGGTGGAGTCGACTCACGAGCTTCAGCGCGATGTCGGGTGGAGGGGGCAGATCGCGGCTCGCTCCCACGAGGGGAACGAGGCGTCGATAGAACCGGCCGTTGATGAAGCGAGCGTCGATCGTCTTGACCGGCGCGCCGATCAGGTCGAACCCGTCCTCGATTCCGGTGCGCATGCCGAGCTCGATGGCGTCGCGAACGATCCGACTGACGTCGGGGTCGAAGTGGGCGAGGTCGAGCTCCCAACTTCCGGCCGTCGGTGCCTCGAAGGGCGTGGTGGTCGTGAGGTGGGTGCTCATGTGATGTCTCCGAATCCGTTCTTGGCTGCGAATTCCTTCTGGATCGCGCCGACCATCCACATCGCGAGGTCGGCGGCGAGTTCGGGTGGGTGGCCCATGCGGTCGCACAACTCGAGGAACATGCTCGAGGACGGCACGGCGACCAGCAGATCGGTGAGCAGCTCACGATCGCGTTCGGTCGTGTCGGGGAACGCCTTGTCGATGCGGACCCGAACGCCGTCGCGTGTGGTTCGTAGACGGCGCTCTCGTAGCTCGGCGCCGGCGTTGGAGGCGTGCTGGGCGCGAACCGCGTCGACGTCGGTGGCGAAGTCCTTCCAGAGGACCGTGAGGTAGGCCCCAGGGTCGTCGAAGAGATCGTCTCGACCGGTGGTCAGCTCATCGGCTCGCCGCATGTAGGACTCGGCGATGTCGTCGAGGAGTGCGGCCTTTGACGGGAAGTACCGGTAGACGGTGCGAATCGAGACGCCGGCTCGCTCGGCGACGGCCGGGATGCTGATCGCGGCGGGGTGTTCGCTCGCCAGGATTTCTTCCACCGCAGCGCGGATCGCGTCGCGGGTGACGTTGGCGCGGCGGTCCTGGATCGACTCGTCAGGCATACAGCCATCGTGAGGGGTGTCACGGTTCGTGTCAAGCGCGACATGAACCGTGACACACTCGCGGGTGTTTCCGCGATGTCGGGCAAAAATCGGAACTGGCACCCACCGTGATCGCTGGTGCGATCGTGGTGGGTGCCAGGCGTTCTGTGCCTCGTGCGAGTTGTTCGCTAGCGAGGAATGGCGCTCCACACCTTCTCGGCGGTGAGCGGCATATCGATGTGGCGAACGCCGAGGTGGCTGAGCGCATCGATGACGGCGTTGTGAATCGCCGGCGTCGAACCGATCGTGCCGGACTCGCCGATGCCCTTCGCTCCCAGCGGGTTGCGGGGGCTCGGAGTCTCGGTGTTCGAGGTCTCGAAGTTGATGAGCTCGGCCGCCGACGGAATGGCGTAGTCCATCAGGTTCGACGTGATGGGGTTGCCGTCAGCGTCGTACATGACCTGCTCGAAGAGTGCCTGAGCGGCGCCCTGGGCGATGCCGCCGTGCTGCTGGCCGGTGACCAGCATCGGGTTGAGGATGCGGCCGCAGTCGTCGACGGCGACGTGGCGGATCATCTCGACCGCACCGGTCTCGGTGTCGACCTCGACGACGGAGATGTGGGTGCCGAACGGGAACGTGGCGTCCTGGCCATCGAAGTCGAGCTCGTGGGCGAGGCCCGGGTCCATGCCCTCGGGTCGCTTCGAGTCGTCGTTGGCGGCCTTGGCCAGGTCGGCCCAGCTGATCGACTTGGCGGGAACGCCGGCGACCTGGAGGCCACCTTCGGCCTTCTCGATGTCGGTCTCGGATGCCTCGAGCATGTGGGCGGCGAGCTGCTTGGCCTTGGCCAGGACCGTCTCGGATGCGACGTGCACGGCCGAGCCGGCGGTCTGCAGCGAGCGGGAGCCCATGGTGCCGGAGCCTCGGGGCACCTCGGCGGTGTCGGACTGCTTGAGTTCGACGTCGTCCATCGACACGCCGAGCATGTCGGACACGATCATCGAGAACGCCGTCTCGTGACCCTGGCCGTGAGCGGAGGTGCCGACTCGGGCGGTGACGGTGCCGTCTTCGTTGATCTCGACCGCGCCGTACTCGACGTGAAGCCCGGCGGGTGCGGTCACCTCGACGTAGGAGCCGATGCCGATGCCCATCTGCTTGGTGCCACCGGCTTCGCGGCGAGCGGCCTGCTCGGCGAGCAGATCGGCGTAGCCGGCCGCTTCCATTGCCTTGTCGAGTGTGAGCTCGTACTCGCCACAGTCGTAGTTGGCGCC
>CALLIQ010000009.1 GCA_938008925.1 uncultured Acidimicrobiales bacterium | reverse complement strand
GAACACGAGAGCCGCCCAATGAGGCCGACTCACGCCGGTTCGGCGTGGGGTCGTCATGGCGGCGAGCGTACGACATCGGCCACCGCTGACGGGGTCATCAACCGCGGTCGAGCGACCCGCGTAGGCGAGCTCGAATCCCGTCGAGCAGGCGGCCCGTGGTCCACTCTCGCCGGTGCGCGGCGGCGATGGCGGGAACGGTGGCCAGCCAGGCGCCGAGGGCGAGCACGGCGATCCGCCACCACACGGTTCGCCCGAGCAACACCGATTGGCGAAGCAGCCAGCGGTTCGGGTCGTCGGCGTCGGTGCAGTCGAGCTCGTCGACCGGGTCGGCGCATGTCGGTTCGCCGCCGGCGAGTTCGGAGATTGCCGCGACCTCATGCCGACTGCCCGCAACCGCAGGGGGGTTCACGATGTCGGCGTTCGCATCGAACCAAGCCGTCGCAGCAGCGAGCATCGCATCGTGTCCGCGCTCGTTCGGATGCAGGCTGTTGTTGATCCAGTTCGTCGGGTTCAGCGTGTCGCCGATCGAGCCGGTCATGGGACTGGCCTCGATGAAGTTGATCCCCCGCTCGCCGACCGTGTCGTCGTCGCACAGCTGGAGGCCTGGCTCGACGAGCGCGTTCTCGATCGGATCGAGCACGACGACTCCCTCGCGCGCCGCTGCTGAGCGAATGACGGCGTTGAGCTCGCCGGTGAACGAGTCGATGAATCGATGCTCGTTCGTCGCGAGCAGCGTTGCCGGACAACCGGGCAACTGAATGGCACGGGGGTAGGGGACAGCGACGATGAGGGCATCGGGCCCGACCGCGGCGCGAATTCGCTGGTAGGCGGCGACGATCGCTTCTTCCACCGGCACCCGCATCTGCTCGACGCTCGGTGGTGCCTTGCCGAGATCGAGGCGATCGCGCAGCGCTTCGGCGACGTGCGAACAGTCGCCCGGGGCGAGGCAGGCCTGCCCGATTCGGGTGAAGCCGGCGTCGTTCCCGCCGATGCTCACGAGCACCATGTCGATGTCGCTGCCGTCGAGATCGGCGAGCTGGTCGTCGGTGTCGACGGCCGGTGCCTTCGATCCCGAACACGCCCGGAAGATCACGTTGTCCGGCACGACGTCGCTCGATTCGGCGATGCGAACTGCCCACGACGAGGCGGCGCGGCGACACGTGTTGCCGTCGCGTTCGTTGGTGCCGGCGATGAACCGGTTGGCACCTTCACCGGAGATGAACGAGTCGCCGACGACCAGGAGCGCTGGGCCCGCTCGATCGGTCGTCGACTCGGGCGCGGGAACGGCCCGTGGCGCGGCGGCCCACACGAGTGTGAACGCAGCGATGATGGCGAACAGATCGCCGTCACCCTTGGAGGCAGCGGTGGCGATGACAATGACGAACCCGCTCGCGACGGCGACCGCGTAGCCTGCGGTCAGTCCGGTCCCGCGCAGCAGTGCATAGCCGACGATCAGCAGCGTGACGCCGGCGATGGTGACGGGCCACGACAACGCCCGGGTCGTCTCGTCTTCGACGATCTCGTCAATGCGGTCCTCGCTCGCCAAAACGACGCCGAGGTGCCCGATCATGACGGCGAGCACGACGAGTCCCAGCGCGGCGAGCGACGAGCTGGCAGGGACCAGCCAGAGTGCAGCGAGAACCAAGATGAGCGTGACGGCGAGCGTGGCCGGACCGCGCCACGGCCCAGGCCAGTGGGAGAACCGGAGCTCGTTGATGAGCGACGAGATCAGGGCGAAGCCGGTGACGAGGGCGAGGAACTCGAACTCGTCGGCGATCCCTGGAACGAGCCTCGACGCTCCGATGAGCACGACGAGTGCTGCGGTCAGGACCGCTCGGCTGACCCAGCGGGCGCGGCGCGCCGATGCGCTGTCGTGTTCGTGGTCGCGGCGGATGACCCGTCCGAGTCGAACGAGTGCGAAGAACAGCGCGCCGCCACCGATCACGACGAACAGCGCGGCGCCGTTGGCGGCGGCGACCGTGATCGACGCGGCGGCGAGCCCGAGCCAGACGTAGGCCAGGCCGATCGACCGGGCCCGTCGCTCCCAGACGTCGCGCAGGCGGTCGGTGAGGGCGGGCGGATCGACCACCGTGTTCGGTTCGCTCTCGCTCGGCATCGACGGCCCCTTCAGCGAATCTAGTCTCTGGCATGCCTTCCGGTTCGGGTGCTCCGATCGATCAGCTCGTCGCGAACGCACTCGGGGTCGATGTGGTGCGGGCCCAGCCACTATCGGGCGGCGATGTCGCTGCGTCGTTCCGCTGTGAGCTCGCCGACAACAGATCGGTGTTCGCCAAGACTCATGCCGCGCCACCTCCTGGTTTCTTCACAACGGAGGCGACGGGCCTCTCGTGGATGCGATCCGTCGAGGCGGTCAGCGTGCCGAACGTGTTCGCCGTTTCGGATGAGCCGCCACTGCTCGTGCTCGAGTGGATCGATCTGAGCGCCGGTGGCGGAGGAAGAAGGAGCCGAGACGGCGAAGCGTCGTTCGGTCGTTCGCTGGCCGAGCTCCATCGAGCCGGTGCACCGTGTTTCGGTCGGGAGGACCGTCGCACGACGGGCAGCCGTGGCTTGCCGAACGAACCGTGCGCTTCTTGGTCGGAGTTCTTCGCGAGTCAACGACTCGAACCGCTGGCCCGGCTCGCACTCGACGGTGATGCGCTCGATCCGGGGGTCGTGGCTCGAGTCGATGCGATTGCGGGCCGACTCGAGGACTTGGGAGGTGCCGACGAAGGCGCAGCCCGCTTGCACGGCGATCTGTGGGCCGGCAACCGAGTGGTCGATTCGGCCGGGACGAGCTGGCTCATCGACCCCGCCTGCCATGGCGGTCATCGGGAGTTCGACTTGGCCATGATGCGGCTCTTCGGCGGCTTCGACAGCGAGGTGTTCGATGCATACGACGCCGAGTGGCCGCTCGCCGGTGGGTGGGCGGAGCGAATCCCGCTGCACCAGCTGGCACCGCTGATGGTGCACGCCATCAAGTTCGGCGGTGGGTATCGACGCGCGACCGAAGAAGCGATCGCGGCGGTCGAACGGGCCGGTTAACGTTCGAGCCCGTGAGTGATCTCGTTCTCGCCCAACTCGACGACTTGCAACTCGACTACGAGGTTGTCGAGTGCGATCCCGACCTGGCCGACACCGCCGCGTTTTGCGAGGCGTACGGCTACGCACCGGAGGACTCGGCGAACGCAATCGTCGTCGCCGGAAAGGCCGATCCGCCGATCCACGTGATGTGCCTGGTGCTCGCCAACACG
>CALLIQ010000008.1 GCA_938008925.1 uncultured Acidimicrobiales bacterium | reverse complement strand
GTGTCGACCCCGTCGGGAACCACCGACGGAACCGGCGTCACGATCGGCACCCGACTGCGAGCCGATCGAACCAGCACGTCGATCACCTCCGCCGGCACCGGATCGACCTGTTGCCAGAACCGGACCAGGCGAGCGTCACAGCGGATCAAGGCGTACAGGACCGGGTCACCGTCCTCGCCCAGCGCGACATCGCCCGGCTCACCATCGACCGAGTCGGTCGACGTCAACGAGGCCAGCGCTCGACCATCCAGGTCCCCAAACGTGTCACACCCCTCGAACGGGTCCGGTCCCAACGACACCGCGCCGTCTTCCACCCAGGCAACGACCCCAGCGGACACGCCCCCAGAGTCCGCAGAGGCCTCGGTCTGGGTCTCCTGTCCATCATCGGTGATGCCCGCCGAGACAGCCGCCGTGGAGACGGACAGCACTGCGAGCGCCACGGAAGCAGCTAGGAGGCCGCGCATTCTTCTCGTTGCTCGCCGGGAAACTGAACCCCTGCAAGGACCCACGCTTCGTCGACACGCTCGAGTTCGTAGGCACGACGGAACGCAGCGGCGTCGGGCTCGACCACGATGACGCCATCCTCCGAACGCGCACCCACGCCGTCGAGTCCACAAGCGACAACTCGGGCGCTCGAACCAGATAACTCGACACTCTCAACGGCCACGATCTCGAAGCGTCCGAAGTAGGCCAACCCATCGCTCTCGTCTTGCAAGAGGTTCGCCCTCACGCGCTGTCCAAAACCTGCCTCGTAGAACTCGTCGATCAGTGGGGTGTCGGGGTCGATGGGGTCGATCGCAAACACCGAGTTGGCGCCATCCAGCACCCGGACGAGCTCGGCTTGGATCTCGGCTTCGCTGGAGGTCGGCGGGGCGGTGGACGGTGACGCCGTGGTGCTGGTGGTCGACGGTGCCGTCGTGGTCGTCGGCTCCGCGGCGGTCGAGGTCGTTGGCTCCGTCGTCGTCGGGGCTGCGGCGTCGCTCGAGCACGCGGCGAACGCGAGCATCGCCACGACGAGGAGCCACGCCAGACGTGGTGCGAGTTCAGAGGGCGAGAGCACGGCCCCACGTTGCCAGATCTCGATCGAAATGCCGATGGGCCGCGGTCCCCATCGCCGTCCTCAGTAGGGCAACATGCGCGCCCGCGGGCGCGTCGAGCGCGCCTGCGGCTCCCGGACAGAACGAAGCCCTTGACCGCGCTGGGTGCGCGTCCACTACTCTCCGATCCACGGCCTTCCCCTGGCTCCCATCACTTCCCCCGAAGTCGACGGTTCCGAACCAAGGGAACGAATGTCATGACCACTGCGAGCCATCAGCTCATCGATCGCCAGCTCCGCGCGTCCGCCGCTCCGCACCACATCAGCCGCTACCAACAGCTCAAACTCCTGGGCGAGTTCGACAAGGTCGGCGGGTGGGCTGGCCAGGGGTTCACCTCGTGCGCCAACTGGTGGGCGGCGGTCGCCGGGATCGAACAGAGCACCGCGAGGGAACAGGTTCGGGTCGCTCGAGCCATGCGGCTCTTTCCTGAGCTCGACCGAGCGGTGCAAACCGGACGCCTCAACTACGCGAAGGCCAAGGTGGTGTCGAGAGGCGCCACCGACGCAACCATCAGGCAGCGAATCGAGATGGCGGTCGCCCATCCGGCCGGACAGTTCGCGCCGCGTCGCGATCTTCCGCCCGCCGCCTGATCAGTCCGCTTCGCACAGTGCGAAGAATCGGTCGATCGCCGATCGGGCGGCAGTCGCGATCTGTCGCTCGGTCGGCGGGTCCTCGCCAAGCAGCACCCGGATCTGGATGTCGCGCATCACCAGTCCGTACAGCAACTGAAACGACTCGGCGGGATCGGGGGCGACGATCACGCCTTGCTCGTGGAGGTCGCCGAGGTAGGCCTCGACGATCGGACCGACTCGGAAGCGCCCCGACTCGAGGAGGATCGCCGCGAGGGCTGGTGAGCTCATCGAACCGCGGTTCAACGCGACCGATGCCTCGCTGGTGAGCAGCGACAGCAACCCGATGGCATAGCCGACGAGGGTCTCGTACGGATCGCCTCCACCGTCGAGGGCGGCTTTCACCCGCGCCGCCGAGGCATCGGCGTTTCGAACGATCAGCGCCCGGAAGAGGCCTTCCTTGTTGCCGAACCAGGAGTAAAGGCTCTCCTTCGACGCGCCGGCACGCGAGGCGATCGCCAACATCGTGACCTTGTCGTACCCGTGCTCGAGGAGCTCGTGCAGGGCGGCGTCGAGCACTCGGTTCTGCCGCTCCTCTCGCTCCCCCGCCTTCGGGCGACCGCGTTTGGAGGATGGCTTCGGCTGGGGTTCCGGTGGATCGGTTTTCGGTCGGGTCGACATCTCGGTTGACAAACGTACCACGACGTACGATTATTAATCCGTACCCACTCGTTCGATTAAAGGAACACCGACATGGTCGCCATCGACACACCCATCACCGCCCCGCTCGAGATCACCACTGACGTTGCCAGACGAGCCGCTCTCACCACCGCAACGACGCTCGCCGGCCTCTCCGCCGGATTCTTCTTCACCTACCAGTTCTCGGTGATCCGGGGGCTGGCGATCGTCGACGATGCGACC
>CALLIQ010000007.1 GCA_938008925.1 uncultured Acidimicrobiales bacterium | reverse complement strand
GTTTGGTTCCACAAGACCGGACGGCCGGTCCGGCCGCGACGTTCGTAGTCGGCGAACACGTCGTGCGCGATCTCGTGGAGTCGAGCGCGATCCGCCGCCGTCCACGGCTGAGCGGGATCCGGCGAATCCTGCTCGATCACCTCGGCGATGAAGTCCTCGAGGATCTGGTGAACGCCAGAACCCTTGTCCAGCGCGCTGATCTCGATCGACCGCTCGGGGTCGTCACGATCGGCGAGCTCGAGGACGTAGCCGAGGAAGTAGCGGAACCCGCAGGAGGCCCACGTTTCGAGCCTGGTCGGTGACAACACGCTCGCCTCCGCGCTCGATCCCAGGCCAGCGGCGTTGGTGAGGTTGCCGTCCCACTCGGTGAAAGAATCGGACCGACGCGATCGCTGAGCGGCGAAGCCCCGCTCGACGAGGCGACCGACCGGATGCTCGGCGATGTCTCCGCCCTCGACGACGAAGCGACGCGCCGCCGCGAGGTCGCGTTCGATGAGATTGGCTGGCGCGACGGCTCGATCGAGTCCATCGACATGGGATGCGATCACGTCGACGACGGGCTCGGCGAGGTGATCGAAGTCCGTGGCGAAGATCCGTCGCCCGGCGAGCGCGGATGCAGTGTCGAGCATCCAGCGCGACGGCAACGCGGTGCGACTACTTCGCAGGTCGCCTCGGGCGAACGTCAGCGTGCGGGCGTGTGGCGGCGCCGCGGCGAGGGCAGCGAGAAATCCCCGGTGCTGTTCGCGCTGCTTGGCGACTCGATCGGGCAACTCACCTCCGCTCGCCGTTCTCGCTGCATCGGGGATCAGCGGGTCGTCGCGTCGCAGCGACGGCAACACGCCTTCTGCACATCCGAGGATGAACACGGCGTCGAGATCATGGCCGACGGCCGAAGCGAGCGGGCCGTAGACGACGCCGTCGCCGAACCGACCGTTGCGACCGCGGGCGACATCGAGCTCGCTCTCGAGCGCGCGCATGACCACGTCGTGGCCGGGGTTCACTTCGAACGTCTCGAGCGCCCGCAGGCGAGTGATCGCTTCCTCGACTCGCTCGAACGCGTCCTGCTCCGCCTCCGGCCAATGGGAGTGACGATGGCCGGGGCCGAGGAGCGCGTGGAGCAACGCCATGACGGCGTCGGCCGCCTCGGCCCATCCCGTCGCCTTCTCGACGGCACCGACCAGGGCTGCGAGCTCGTCGAGAAAGGCACCGAGTGCGTCGATGTCGTCGAGCGCGTGCTGGTGGGTGGTGACCCGCTGGGTGAGAGCAGGGTCGGTCTCCGCGAGCCGCTGTTCGGTGGCGTGACGACTGAGCGCCAGCTTGCGGCGCCAGTCGCCGAGGTCTTGCACGACGCCGGCCGATCGCGAGATGTGCTCCCACACCGACGGACGGGCCGCGCCCCCTGACCATCGAATCGGGCCTCCGGCGATGAGCGCCATCACATGATCTCGACGCCACCGTGTCCGTGGCAGGTCGAGGGCGCGGAGGATGCTGCGGCCAGACACCGAGTCGGCGAGTCGCCGGGGCGAGGGTCCGTTGGCCGGGATGCCGGCGGCCGCGAGTTGCTGTTCGAGGATGCGAATGTAGGGGTCGGGCGTCGGGTGGAACACGCCGATGCGGTCGAACGCGACGCCCTCGGCACCAAGACCGATGACTCGACGGATGACTTCGCGCACCTCCTCGTCGGCGTCGGTGACCGAGACGATCGCCGATCCGGTCGGCGCCGGATGGGCGGCCTCGGCACTCGAGCCGGTCGTTCGACCACCGGTGAGCGCAATGCCCGCATGACGACACAACTCGACGACACCGGTGTCGGCCTCCTCATCACCGGTGAGCCCAACGATGACGGTCGACGGCGCGGCGACGAGCGCCGTCGACACGAAGCGGGTCATCGGCGCCGTGATCGGCGACGGCAAAAACCAGATGAGGTGCCCGAAGCGATCGAGCGAACCGGTGCGTTCAGCTGCCGCTTGGCCCGCTCTGGCCACGTCGGCTTCGTCGTGGAACGGGCCGAGACGAGTTCTGATCGAGCGGTACAGATCGATGGTCGCCTTCGTCGCAGGACTGGCGTTGGCCTCCAACCGATCGAGGACGAGCCCGCCGACGTTGCTGAGCTCGGCGTACACGCCAGCGACCGCCGCTTCGGTGGCTTGATGCTCGGCGACCGAGCGGAACGGGCCGTCGACCTCGGCCAACGCGGCGCGAACCGCCGCGCCGAGCACGGGATTGGTGAGCGGGAGCCGATCATCGAGGTCGTTTCCGCCGACGAGCTCGGCGAGGCGGAACGGCGTCAGGAAACCGACGTTGACGAGGCCGCCGGGTCCGATCTCGTCGACCATCTCTTCGCTCCGACCCCCGGATCCGAGGAGACGACGAGCGGCCAGCCCGGCGAAGTTGGACGGCACGATCACCGTCACCGGAGCGAGCGCTCGGCCGTCCTTGGCCCGGTCGATCGCTCGCCGCAGCGCAGCGCTCGCCGGACGGCCGAAGCCGACTTCCTCCACCACCGTGATCACACGCTGGAGCATACGAGAGGCCAACGACAGAGCTGAGAACACAGGGCTGGGAGACGACCCCGATGAGAAGGTTCACCCGCCGCGCATCGGATCTCGGCGATCGGACGAAACAGCCCCATGTCGATCGGAACGTGGGTTCGGCCGCTCCCTCGAGGGATGGCCGACGACCCCGGCGGCCGAGTCGACGCCACGTTCAGCAAGACCGAATTCTCTACAAAGGCGATGAATCATGACGATTGGCAAGACACTCGGCGCAGCCGCGCTCGGAACCATGCTCGCGGCGACCTCGTTCGCAGCACCGGCGGGAGCAACCGGCACCTCCGATGGCGACGATGCCGCGCCGACGATCACCGACATCGTCGCCGCGAGCGGTGGCGAGTTCGATGCCGACCGCAACGACTACGACGTTCTGTTGAACGCAGTCGTCGTCGCCGGCCTGGCCGACGCTCTGGCCGACCCCGCTGCAGACGTGACCGTGCTCGCACCGAACGACCGGGCCTTTCTCCGGCTCGCTCGAGAGCTCGGCTACCAGGGCACGAGCGAGGCCGAGTCGTGGGACTTCCTCGTCGAGGTGCTCACCGAGCTCGGCGAGGGCGATCCCGTCGGGCCGCTGACCACGGTGCTGACCTACCACGTCCTTCCGGGATCGCTCGACTACCGCTCGGTACGAACCGGCGGACCTCGGACGACGTTGGGTGGGGGTGCGATCACTCCGCAGGACGATCGGACGATCCTCGATGCCGATCCGAACAACGTCGATGCCCGCCTGCTCTTCCCCCGCTCCAACATCGAGGCGTCCAACGGCACGATCCACACGATCAACCGTGTGCTGTTGCCACTCGACCTGGCGCAGCCCGGCGGCACCATCGCCGAACGGGTCAGCGAATCGGGTGGCGAGTTCGATCGCGATGGGAATGACTACGACATCCTCCTCACGGCGGTCATCGCTGCTGGCCTGGTCGACGCACTCGACGATCCCGCTGCAGAGCTGACGGTGCTGGCGCCCACCGATCGGGCATTCGTTCGGACCGCCCGCGATCTCGGCTACCACGGGTGGGACGAGGCCGGGGCTTGGGAGTTTCTCGTCGAGACCCTCACCGAACTCGGCGACGGAGACCCGATCCCGGTGCTCACCGAGATCCTCACCTACCACGTGATCCCCGGGACGATCGACTACCGCTCGCTCCGGCTCGGCGGAACCCAGAGCACCCTCAACGGCGCATCGGTGACGGTCCTCGAAGACCGGACCATCGTCGACACCCTCATCGACGTGCCCGACGCAAGGGTGCTCTACGCCCGTTCGAACATCGCCGCCGACAACGGCACCATCCACACGATCAACCGTGTGCTGTTGCCGCTCGGGGCGAGCTGA
>CALLIQ010000006.1 GCA_938008925.1 uncultured Acidimicrobiales bacterium | reverse complement strand
GGAAACCCTGCGTTCACATGCCACCCGTACCGTCAGGTAGGTGACGACGGCAGCCACATTTCTCCTCCGCGTGTGGCTACCCGACCGTCCCGGAGCGCTCGGTGCTGTCGCGACTCGTCTCGGAGCGGTCAAAGGCGACCTGCTCGGAATCGAGATCGTCGAGCGTGGCGGAGGCATGGTGGTCGACGAGCTCTTGATCAACCTTCCCGATCAAGCGCTCGTCGACCTCATGCTTCGTGAGATCAGCGAGATCGACGACGTCACCGTCGAGGACTGCATCCCGACCACCGATCCTCGCGACCCGCAGGTTGACGCTCTCCTCGCCGCCTCGGCCATCGTCGCGTGCGAGACCCTCTCGGAACTCGACGACGCGCTCTGCGAGCACGTCGGCCACGTCATGCGGAGCGACTGGGTCGCCGTGATCGCACAGGACGGCCACGTGTTGCGAGCGAACGGAGACCCACCGACAGCTTCGTGGCTCGGTGCGTTCGTCGACGGCGCTCGCATGGCAGCCGCCTCGGCGAACCCGCGAGCTGGCCTGGTCCCCAGTCCAGACACCGGGCCCGACACGTTGTGGCTGGAGCTCCCCGAGTCCGGCCGGTCGATGGCCATCGGTCGATCGACGTTGCCGTTCCGTGGCCGCGAGCGGGACCGGCTCGATGCGCTGGCTCTGGTGGCGGCTCGCCACGCGCTGCGGCTCGAGTCAGCCGCGATCTGCGTCAGTCCTACTTGAACGGCGTGCTGGCCGAACTCAGCGCGGGCTGAGACCGAGCAGCAGGGACTGCAACCAGAGCGCTTCGTTCGGGTTGCGGATGAGCCCATCGGCTGCGCTCGACACGGCGTCGAGTGCCTCATTGGCCGCCGGGTCGGGCGCCGCGACGAGCCGGTCTCGATAGTGCCGGGCAAGGGTGGCGAGACCGAAGCGCAGCTCGTCTGACCGAAGGCGCCGAACCTCGCGCTTGTGTCTGGCGACGAGGTCGGCGCGGCCCGCGCCGCGCTCGCCGGTGACTTCAACCCGAGCGGCCAGATCCTCGAGCTCGGTGGCGTGTTGAGCTTCGAGTGCTTCGGTCGCGCCATCCATCGCTTCGCGCAGTTCGCTCGTCAGCTGAAACACCGCAGCGCCCGAACCGTCGAGCCGCGATGGCACCGCCTGCCACAACGCGGCACGGTCGGCGAGGGCTTCATCGGTGGCGAGCAGCCGAGCGCGGTTGAGGTCGCCGCCGGCTGCGGCGGCTGCCGCCTTTGCACGCTTGATGTCGACACCCTCGGTGAAGAGCACCGTCTCGATCAGCTGGATCGGAACGGCGACGAACTCGATGCGCACACAGCGACTGGCGATCGTGATGATCTCCGGCGGAACTTCCTCGGCGAGCAGCACGAAGACCGACGAGGCCGGTGGCTCTTCGATCACCTTCAACAACTTGCCGATCGCCGCTTCCTCGATGGCATCGACACCGTGCACGACGATCACTTTGCGAGCACCCTCGACCGGCGAGATCGATGCGTGACGAATGATCTCTTCGGCTTCGGTGACGCGCAGCGCCGCGCCTTGGGCTTCGACGACGATCACGTCCGGGTGGGTCGACTCCAGCGCGAGGCGGGTCGTCCGCTCCGCAGCTGGCCCTTCGACTCCATCGGCGAGGACTTCGGCCGCAAAGCCGAGCGCGGCGCGGGCTCGACCGCTGCCTCGCGGGCCGAGAAACAGGTAGGCGTGAACCGGGTTGGCTGACGCCGCAGTGAGCTGAGCGATCGCCGCGTCCTGACCGATCACTTCGCGGAACGAATCGCTCATCGGCCACCTCGTCCAGCGTCATCCCACTCAAAACGATCGGTCAGCGCCGCCCACACCCGCTCGGCGACCTCGTCGATCGTCCCGAGCGCCGGCAGCACGATGAAGCGCTCCGGTTCTTCGTCGGCGACAGCGAGGTAGGTGGTGCGCACGGCTTCGTGGAAGTCGGCGGCCTCCTGCTCGAGTCGATCGTTGCCCGGGCGACCTCGCGGCCCCTGCCCGGGTGGGCAGTCGAGAAGCACGACGACATCTGGCCAGTGACCGTCGAGGGCCCATTCGTTGATGGTGCGGACGGCGTCGACACCGAGGCCACGCCCGCCGCCCTGATAGGCGAGCGACGAATAGGCCGTCCGGTCGGACACGACGTGGCGCCCGTCGGTCAACGCCGGAGCCACAACCTGCTCGATGTGCTGGGCACGGTCGGCCGCCATCATCAACGTTTCGGCCCGAGCGCCGACGGGGGCCTGGTCGGTTCCCAGCAGAAGCTGACGGAGTTGCGCACCGAGCGGGGTCTTGCCCGGCTCGTGGGTCAGCACCGCATCGATGCGGCGAGCCAAGACCCTCGCCTGTGTGCTCTTGCCCGAGCCCTCGCCGCCCTCGAACGCGATGTACCGGCCGTTCACGACGCCGACCTAGAACGCGTCAGGATCGAGACCGTCTGCGGGCGGCTCGACGCCGAGCTCGGCCGGAGTGGCGACGGGGCGCTCCGCATCGCTCGCTGCGTCGGCGGCTGAATCGCCAGCGCCGGCATCGGCAGCGGCTGGCTTCTTCTTGGCCGCCTTTTTCTTCGTGGCCTTCTTCTTCGCCGTCGCCTTCTTCTTGGTCGCCTTCTTCTTCGTGGCCTTCTTCTTGGTGGCCTTCTTCTTGGTCACACCACCGTCGGCCTGGATCTTGATCCGGCGCTCGATGAGCAACTCGGCGGCCCGCTCGATCGTGAGGTTCTCTTCGGTGTCGCCCTTGCGAAGGCTGGCGTTGACCTCGCCGTCGGTCACGTAGGGACCGAAGCGGCCGTCCTTGAGCTGCACCTCGGCTTCGGTCATCGGGTCGATACCGACGATCTTCACCGGCTTTGGCGCTGCCTGGCCTCGACGACGCTTCGGCTGGGCGAACAGCTCGAGGGCGGCGGGCACGTCCATCGTGAGGATGTCGTCCTCGCTGTCGAAGCTGCGGCTGTCCTTCTGCTTCGCGCCCTCGGCGTCGGTGAAGATCTTCTCGATGTACGGGCCAAAGCGGCCGTTGAAGGCCGTGATCTCACCTTGGTCGTTCGGGTCGATGCCGATCACACGGGGAATCGACAACAGAGCGATGGCGTCTTCGAAGGTGATGTCCTCGGGCGTCATCCGGGCGAAGAGCGAGCTGGTGCGGGGCTTCTCGCCCGTCTCGTCGTCGTGCTCACCCATCTGCACGTAAGGACCGAACCGACCGGCCTTCACGAACACCGAGAGGCCCGTGTCCGGGTGCACGCCGAGCTCTCGGTCGCTCTTGGGGGCGTCGAGGAGCTCAGCGGCGCGAACCGGCGTGAGCTCGTCAGGGGCCATGTCGTCGGGGATCGATGCCCGATCCTCGCCACGCTCGAGATAGGGGCCGTAGCGTCCGACACGAGCGACGATCGCGACGCCGTCTTCGTCGCCGCCGATCAAGATCGAGTTGACCGCTCGTGCGTCGATGTCGCCGAGCCGCTCGCTGACCTTCTTCTGGAGGCCCTCGTCGGAGTCGTCGCCGAAGTAGAAGTCGGTCAGCCAGGGGATCGTTTCTTTGTCGCCCATGGCAATGGAGTCGAGATCGGTCTCCATCTTGGCCGTGAAGGCGTAGTCGACCAGGTTCGGGAAGTGCTGTTCGAGCAGCCCGATCACGGCGAAGGCCTTGAAGCTCGGGACCAGTGCGGTGCCCTTCTTGAACACGTACTCGCGAGCCTGGATCGTGCCCATGATCGACGCGTAGGTGGACGGTCGGCCGACTTCGAGCTCTTCGAGCTTCTTCACCAGCGACGCTTCGGTGTAGCGGGCGGGAGGCTGGGTGTCGTGGCCGGCGGCCTCGAGGGCCTGGAGCGCCGCTGCGTCGCCTTCTTCGAGCGGCGGGAGCAGCTGCTCGGCGGCTTCGTCGTCGCCGCTCTCTTCGTCTTCGTCGACGGACTCCTTGTAGACCTTCAGGAATCCCTGGTGCGTGATGACGGTGCCCGAGGTGGAGAAGGTTGCGTTGCGGCCAGAGGCGGACTCGACACCGAGGCGGAGCGTGACGGTCTCGCCGGTCGCGTCGGTCATCTGCGATGCGACGGTCCGCTGCCAGATGAGTCGGTAGACCGCGAGGTCCTGCTTCGAGAGCTCGCCAGCGACCTCTTCGGGCGTGCGGAAACGATCGCCTGACGGACGGATTGCTTCGTGGGCCTCTTGCGCGTTGCCGGACTTGCCCTTGTAGACCCGGGCCTCGGCCGGCAAGAAGTCGGCGCCGTAGCGCTCTTGGATCTGCGAGCGAGCGGCGGTGAGCGCCTGATCCGACAACGTGGTCGAGTCGGTTCGCATGTAGGTGATGAAGCCACGCTCGTAGAGCCCCTGGGCCACCCGCATCGCCGCCGAGGAGCCGAGCCGGAGCTTGCGGCTGGCCTCCTGCTGATAGGTGGAGGTGATGAACGGAGCGGCCGGGCGGCGTCGATACGGCTTCGCCTCACGGCTCTTGACCGTCGCCGGACGGTCGGAGAGATCGGTGACGAGGGCGTTCGCTGCGGCCTCGTCCAGATGCATGATCTCGACGCCGCTCTTCGACTCGTTGAGCTGACCGTTCTGTGCGAAGTCTCGACCGGTGGCGATCCGGGCTCCGTCGACTTCGACCATCATCGCGTCGAAGGGACGTTCGGCGGACTCCGCGGTGAAGGTGCCCTTGAGGTCCCAGTAGTTCGCGGAGCGGAAGGCCATCCGCTCGCGTTCGCGCTCGACGACGATTCGGGTGGCGACGCTCTGCACACGGCCGGCCGACAGCTTCGGCATGACCTTCTTCCACAGAACCGGCGACACCTCATAGCCGTAGAGACGATCGAGGAGGCGGCGAGCCTCCTGCGCGTCGACCATCTTGCGGTCGAGCTCGCCGGGCGACTCGATGGCGCGGTGGATGGCCTCGGGGGTGATCTCGGTGAAGACGATCCGCTTGACGGGCACCTTTGGATTGAGCACCTCGGTGAGGTGCCAGGCGATCGCTTCGCCCTCTCGATCCTTATCGGTGGCGAGCACGAGCTCGTCGACGTTCTTCATCAACGACTTGAGCTTGCGGACCTGGTCCTTCTTCTCGGGGGAGACGACGTAGAGCGCTTTGAAGTCGTTGTCGACGTCGATCCCGAGCTTGGCCCACTTCTCCTGCTTGTACGCGGCCGGCACGTCGGCCGCCTTGCGCGGGAGGTCGCGCACGTGTCCGATCGAAGACTCGACGACGTAATCGTCGCCGAGAATCTCGGAGATTTTCTTGATCTTCGCGGGGGACTCGACGATCACGAGCGACTGGGCCATCCGCGGCAGACTAGGAAGGCGCGGGGTGCTTTTGCGAACACCCTCTGTGTTTTTGATCCGTCAGCCCCCGGCGGATCGACTCGCCGAGGTCACACGCCGACCGGTTCCGGGTCCGGTGATTCGTCCTCGGGAGCGGCGTCTTCGTCGCCGTGGGAGACCGCTGGCGGAGCCGTCCACAACACGGCTGCTCCGATGAGAGCGGCGACCATCGAGGCGACGAGAATTCCGATGATCGACTGGTCGATGATGAGCTCGTCGTCAAACGCGAGGCGGGAGATGAACAGCGCCACCGTGAAGCCGATGCCGGCGACCGCGCCGGCTCCGAACACGTGCCGGAAGGTGACCCCCTCCGGCAGCGAAGCGAGCCCAGCCTTGGCTGCCAGCCACGTGGCGCAGAAGATGCCAACCGGCTTGCCGACGACGAGACCGAGGATCACGCCGAGCGTCACCGACGAGCTCAAGGCGTCGCCAACTGCGTCGCCGGACAGACCGATGCCTGCGTTCGCCAGTGCGAACACGGGGATCACGAAGAAGCTCGTCCACGGGCTCAGGCTTCTGATGAGGCGCGATGCGACCGAAACGGACTCACGCAAACGGAAGTTGGCGTTGCGCAGCCCGGCGGGATTGGCGGACTCGCCCGAGACGATTTCTTCGAGCGCTTCGAAACGACGCGCCCCGAGGAGCGGCTGTGCCGGGGTGAGGAGCCCGATCGCGACGCCGGCGATCGTCGCGTGCACGCCCGATCGGAAGGTGGCGTACCACACGCCGATTCCGACGACGGCGTAGACCGGCATGTACCAGATCCGGAACCGCTGCATGACGGTGATCAGCGCCAAGCCGCCGATGGCGACCGCCAGCCACGCCAAACTCAGGTTCGCCGTGTAGAAGAGCGCGATCACGAGGATGGCGCCGATGTCGTCGACGATGGCCAACGTCAACACGAAGAGTTTGAGCCGCCTCGGAACCCGAGGCCCGAGCAGTGCGAGCACGCCGACGGCGAACGCGATGTCGGTCGCCATCGGAATGCCCCAGCCATCGGCGCCGCTGCCACCAGCGTTCAGCGCGAAGTAGACGGCGGCCGGCACGATCATGCCGCCGAGCGCGGCGACCGCCGGCAGCGCGGCGACCCGCGGTTCGCGAAGATCGCCATCGACGAGCTCCAGCTTGATTTCGAGGCCGACGACGAAGAAGAACAGCACCATCAGCGCGTCGTTCACCCACAGTTCGAGGGAGAGCGGATGGCCATCGTGTTCGAACGGGTGCCATCCACCGATGGCGAACTCGACCTCTGTCTCCCAGAAGTGGAGATAGCTCTCACTCCACGGCGAATTGGCCCAGATCAGAGCGATCGCCGTGGCGGCCAACAGCAGCACACCAGATGTCGCTTCCTGAGCGAGGAAGCGGACCATGGGCCTGGCGACGGCCTTCGCCAGGCGCGTATCGCCACCGCTCCACGCATCGCGTTGAACTTGGAGGGGGCTCTGAGACACGGCGGGGCAGCGTAGTGCAGGAAGCGTTCATTCTCGATTGACGCGCAGCTGCACCGTGGTGCCGTCCGCGGTCGCCGAGAAGTCGATCTCGCCTCTGGTGAGGTGCTGCATCAGCGGGACACCGAACCCACCTTCGATCAAGAGCCGGTCCGGGTGGGTCATGTCCGGAACCTCGGGCACCGCCAAGAAGCCCGGACCTTCATCGTGCACCTCGAGAGCGACGTGATCGGGAGCGACCCGACATCGCATCGACACGCGACCGAAGGGACCCGTCTCGTCGTCTTCGAAGCGGGACATGTTGGCCTGAATTGCGTTGGTCGTCGCTTCCGATGTGACCCATCGAAGGTCATCGAGGCGGTCGCCATCGAGCGATCCAGCGGCCGACGCCGCCGATGCGACGATCATGCGGACGACCGTGACGAGGTTGACGCTGGCGGGGATGTCGATGCGCACTTCGGCGCCGTCAGCGTTGGACTCGGACACGGCTCTGCAAGGTACTCCAGGACCCGGCTCCGACAACAGATGGCCGACGCTCCATGCCCCAGCCGCGGCATGACCGCGGCGGCGACGCTCGTACGCTGCCCCCTCTTCCGCTGTGTCATCCCTTCTCGCTCTCGCCTCCGCCGCCACGTTCGGTGTCGCCGACTTCCTCGGCGGCTTCGCGACGCGCAAGGCGTCGGTCGCCGCGGTCACGCTGCTCACCAACATCGCTGGCGGGTTCTTCGCCCTCGTCCTGTTCGCGATCGTCGGTGGCGACTGGGCGACCGAGACCGTCGTGTGGGGAGCCGCCGGAGGACTGTGCGGCCTCGCCGGCCTCGTCCTGTTGTACTCCGGCCTCGCCGACGGCCCGAACAAGTTGGTGAGCCCATTGAGCGCGGTCGTGGCAGCGGTCGTGCCCGTCATCACCGGCCTCGGACTCGGTGAACGGCCTGACCAGCTCGGCGTGCTTGGCTTGGTACTCACGCCGATCGCTGTCTGGCTGCTCGCCGGTGGCGACGTCGGTTCCGATCTGGGTGGTGGCGGCTCGACAGCGAGCGGAAGCACGACCCGACCGATCGCGTTCGGCGTGGGCGCCGGGCTCGGCTTTGGCCTCTTCTTCACGTTCCTCGCACAGGTCCCGGACGGCAGTGGTGCGGTGCCGCTCCTCGTGGCTCGAGTCGCTTCGGTCGCCGTGCTCGTCGTGGCGGTCGCGATCACTCGGCCGAGCTTTCCCGAACCGAAGTGGGCGGGCGTCTCGATCGTCGCGGGATCGCTCGATATGACCGCAAACGGGTTGTTCTTGTGGTCGACCCGGGAGGGCGACCTTGCCGTGGTCGGGGCCCTGGTGAGCCTCTTCCCTGCGACCACCGTGCTGCTCGCCGTCGCCGTCCTCGGCGAACGGCTCACGCGCACCCAAGGTGCCGGGTTGGCCTTGGCGATCGGGGCGGCAGCCCTTCTCGGCTGACCAGCGGCCGTTGGCCGGCCAGAGAACGACGCCTAGATCCCGACGCCGCGCCGCCAGGCGCTGTACGAAGCGATCGATCCCTTGCCGGGACGAACGAGCCACGGCCACGGATGGACCTCGGCGAGATCGAGCGAGGCCGAGCGGGTTCGGAACCCCGGCACGGGGGCGAAGGTGACAGCGGGCGATCGACCGGTGAGTTCGGCCACCGGGTCGCCGAGCACGAGTTCGACGGGACGGCGGCTGTTCAACTCGGCCAGACCTTCCACCAGAAAGATCAGCCGCTTCGACGAAAGCTGCAGGCCGGCGAGCAGCCGCTCGTCGAATACGAACAGGGCCGGCAGATCGGGGTTGGCGACGAGCGCCGGGTCGTCGTCGCCGAGCGACTCAGCGGTGAGCCACACGACGTCGGGGGTCGCGTTGTGCTCCACGTCGACCGGGCCACCGGTGACGAGAGGCGTCGGATCGGTCTTGAGCAAGCCCGGCGGCTCGAGGCGGTCGAGCGGCGGGTCAGCCGGCCAGTTCTCGACCGGGCAGGCGTGGACGAGATCGCACGAAGCGCACAGTCCTGCAGCGCGCTTTTCGACCTGCCAGCGGCTGAAGCCGTACGCCTTCGATGAACCGACGCCGACGGTCCATTGCCAACCGAGGCGGTTGGCCGCTCGGGAGCCGTCGAGGAGGTGCTGGAAGAAAAGATCTTCACCGTCTTGCCAGCGATGTCCGGCTCGGACGGCCCAATGGCTCGCGAGCCACATGCGGGTCTGGTTGACCGCCCAGCCGTCTTCTTCGAGTTCGTCGAGGGTGAGTTCGAAGCAGGCGAGCTCACGGTTCCAGTCGTCGAGGGTCGGACGATCCGGATCGGCGGTGTCCGCCATCGGAAGCAGCTGTCGACGAAGCCCATGCTTGGTGCGTTCGCCGAGGCGGGCATACCAATGGCGGGCGAACTCC
>CALLIQ010000005.1 GCA_938008925.1 uncultured Acidimicrobiales bacterium | reverse complement strand
CACGGCACCGCTGCCACACGCGCTCGCCGACCGCATCGAACGATCGATACTCCCCGATCAGCGAAGCGAAGTGGCGACGCTCGCCGCCGACCTCGTCGACTATCAGGACGCGGACTACGCGATCCGCTTTCTCGACTCGGTCGACACCATCGCCATCGCCGAGCAGGCAGTCGGTGACCAGGCGCTCGTCGGGGCCGGTGAGCTCACGATCACCGCGGCCAGGAGTCTCCACAAGCTGATGGCCTACAAAGACGAGTACGAGGTCGCTCGCCTCATGCTGCTTCCCGAAGCACAGGCGCAGGCTGTTGCCGTTGGCGGTCCAGCGACCGAGGTGACCTGGCACCTCCACCCGCCGATGCTCAAGGCGCTGGGTCGAGACGACAAGATCGAGTTCGGCGCCCGCACCACGCCGGCGATCAAGGCGCTGCGAGCTGGCAAGCGCCTCCGTGGAACCCGGTTCGATCCGTTCGGGCGAACGGAGATGCGCACGCTCGAACGGAGCCTCGTGACGGAGTTCGAGGCGACGCTGACACAACTGGCAAACCGGCTCGATGCGTCGAATCGCTCGTTGGCCATCGAGATCGCCGGGCTCCCCGACACGGTGCGCGGCTTCGAGGAGCTCAAGATCCGACGTGCGGCCGAGTATCGATCGCTGTTGGCCGAGCGGATGGCGAGCTTCGACTAGATCTTCAGCACGACACGGCCGCGACCCTGCGTCTTCGCGTCGTAGAGGGCCGCATCGCCTCGCCGCAACAGCTCACGGACGGTCTCGTCGTCGGCGGTCGGCACCACGCCAACGCTGGCCGACACGGCGATCGACACGCCATCGACGTCGACCGGTCGGCGAGCGGCCGCCAGCACCTCGATCGCGATGTCGCCGACGAAGCGGGACTCGTCGCTGTCATCGGTGAGAACGAGTGCGACGAACTCATCGCCACCGAGGCGGGCAACGACACCGTCGTCACCGACGACGGCGGTGAGGCGGCTGGCGATGGCCATCAGCAACTCATCGCCGACGTCGTGTCCGTGCGTGTCGTTGACCACCTTGAAGTGATCGAGGTCGATGAACAGGCAATGGGTCGGGGTTTCGTCGGTCGTGCGATGCGAGTCGAGCCAGGCGTCGAGGCCGCGTCGGTTTGCGACGGCCGTCAACGGGTCGTGGTTGGCCGACCACCGCTCGATTCGCTCTCGGTCGAGGCCTTCGGCCCGAAGGTGAAGCAGCTCGAGATAGGACCGCGACGACGCGGCCGCAGCACGGAGGCCGACGACCATCAAGAACAGTGCCCCGAGCGCCAGCTCGACATGCCCAGCGAAGGCGAAGCCGCTCGACGCCGTCAGGATCGACGTCGTCATGAGGATCGGGCTGTTGTAGCCGAGGGTGCCGAACTGGAGAACACCCATCATCGTGCCGAGCACGAGCACCGCGACGAGGTAGGCGTACTCCCTCGTCTGGGCGAGCTCGGGGTCGATCCAGATTGCCCCGCCCAGCCAGCAACCCGAGAGCACGGCATGCAGATGGACCGTGATCGGCAGACCGTCGCCCATCACCTTCGAGCCGAACGACGGTCGAACGACATCGAGGACAGCGGTGACCACGAGGATCAGGCCGGCGCACACCCAGGTCGTCTGGCGTTGTGCGTCGATGCCAGACGGCGCCATGTGCACGATGAGGAGGAGCACGACGGCCAGCCCGGCTGGCGGGGCGTAGCGGTTCTTCCAGAAGATCGTGAGCGCCGGATTGTCGGCCGAAGAAGTCGACACACCCGTAAGGCTCGGCAGATTCGCCCCGGTGAATGAGCGATCAGGTAGGACGACCCAGCCTTGGCAGCTCAGGTGCGCTGGCCTCGATCAGCTTCGCTGCGACCGAGAGGTAGCGTCGCCATCGATGCAGATTCCAGCACGACTCGCGTTCGCGCTCGACCCTCGCCGCTCGATGGGCATGCTCGCAGCTCTCGCCTTCTCGACCGTCGTGCTGTTGGCAACGCCGTTCCTCATCCCGGAGGTGGCTGGGACCTATCGCACGTCGCTCAGCGCCGCATCGCTCGTCAGCGTGAGCCAACTCGGCGGATTTGCCATCGCCTCCTTCCTCGCCGGCCGCCGACTGTCGCCGACGAAGGCGGTCCTCTTCACCGCGTTGGCCGCGTCGATCGTGGCCAATCTCGGCTCGGCCGCGCTGCCTCCGCTTCCGGCTCTGATCGCGCTGCGCTTCCTGAGCGGCCTGTCGATCGGCACCATCACCTGGTTCGCATGGTCCAACGCCTTCGGCAGCGAGGCGACGATGAACCGAGTTGCGGTCGTCGGACCCCTGATCGGTGTCGCTGGGACCCCGATCGTCGCCTTCATCATCGATCGATTCGGTCTCGCCGGCCTGTTCGTCACCCTCGCTGTCCTTCCCGCGATCCCGATGTCGCTGATCGGGAGCGTGCCGACTGGCGAGCGACCCGCTTCGGTCGAACGGCACAAGGCCGTCACGGCGGCGCGCATCGTCCTCCTGGCCCTCGTCGCGCTGACGGTCGGCGGCTCAGCGGTATTCCAACTCGGCGTCACGGTCGGAGAGGCCGAGCTCGGGCTGTCCACCCAGGCCATGTCCATCGCCTACTCGGCGTCGTCGCTCGCCGCCATTCCCGCCGCTGGATGGAAGGGTTCACGCGGTCTGCCCAGCATGTGGATCGCCGCCGCTGCCGTCTGTGCGTTCCTCGTCGCCGGAGCGTTCAACCGGCCCCTGTTCTTCCTCGCGATCGTGGCCTGGGGGTTCGCGTTCTGGATGGCGGTCCCCGGAGCATTCGCCGTGTTGGCCGCAGCATCGGCGTACCCGGACGAACGGGTCGGCGACGCACAGGCGTTGATGGCGCTCGGCAGGGTCGTCGGTCCCCTCGTCGGAGCGGCATTGCTCGATGGGCCTGGCAATCTCGCGCTCGGCTCGATCAGTGCCGGCCTCTTGCTCGTCGCCGCCGGCTCGGTCTTCACCGTCAGGACCCTGACGGAGCGACCTTCTCCTTGACGAACTCCACGATTCGTCGACACCCCTCGGCCAGCGATTCGTCGTCGATCGTGAACGAGAGGCGGATCCAACCCTCGGCCGGCGCACCGAACGCACCGGCGTCGACGACCGACACTCG
>CALLIQ010000004.1 GCA_938008925.1 uncultured Acidimicrobiales bacterium | reverse complement strand
CAGCCGTGCGAAGGCGTAGGCCGCCATGGCGCTGAAGAACACCTGGCCCGCCGTGATGGCGGTGGCGATGATCACCGAGTTGCGCAACGCCTTCAAGAAGTCGAACGAACCGGAGTTGTCTCGTCCGGTGACCTCGAGGATCTCCTCGGGACTGGCCGCACCGACCACCCGCTTGAAGTTGAGGATCGTCGGATCTTCGGGGATGAACCCCGTGTCACCGGCGAGGAGGTCGGGCGTACGAGACAGACCCGTCCGGAACGCCCAGTAGAAGGGGAACACGCTGATGATGACGAGGATGAGCAGGAGGAGCCATGCCACCCCTCGTCCCATGCGTGCGCCCGTCGAGTCGCCGGCACCAGAGCCGGCCATTCCTGCACTGGTGGTGCTCATGCGAGGTCACTCTCCCCTGCTCGGAGCAGTCGCAATTGCAGGGCGGTCACGCCCAACAAGATGGCCACCAACACGACGGACAGTGCGGCGGCGTAGCCGAGGTCACCGAAGCGCCAGCCGTGTTTGAAGATGTAGACGTAGACGACTTCTGACGCCTGTGCCGGACCACCCGGTGTTCCGCCGAAGCCGCCGGTGGCGACCTGGACGATGTCGAACACCTGGAACGAACCGACGACGGTGAGCACCATCACGAGTGCGAGCACCGGGCGCATCAGGGGAAGCGTGATGCGTCGGAACATCTGCCACTCGGTGGCGCCGTCCATGGCCGCCGCCTCATAGACGGTGCCGGGGATGGTCTGGAGCCCGGCGAACATGAGTAGCGCCGTGTAACCGGTGAACTTCCATGTGTTGATGCCGGCGACGGTGGGGATGACCTTCCCGGTGTCTTGGAAGAAGCGGACCGGGTCGTCGAACCCGATCGTCTCGAGCATGCTGTTGACGATGCCGAGCGAGCCGTCGAGCATCCAGAGCCACAGCAGGGCGACCACCACGTTCGGCATCAGCCACGGCAGCAGGAGCAAGCCCCGGATCACGACCGATCGAGTGAGCCGATCCATGGCCACCGCGATGGCAATGGCGATGATGGTCTGGGAGCCGATGTTCAACAGCACGTACCAGAGCGTGCGGATCAGCGAGTCGGCGAAGTCGCCGTCGTCGAGCAGCGCCGAGTAGTTGTCGACGCCGACGAAGTCGCCCTTGTTCGACAAGAGGTCCCAGTCGGTGAAGCTGAGGTACACGCCGCGCAACACCGGGATGAAGATGAAGGTGAGCCAGCCGATGAGGCTCGGCAACAAGAACCAGATGGCGACCTTCCAGCCGCCTTCGAGGTTGGCCTTGCGAACCTTCGGCGCTTTGCCTGCGGTTTCGGTGGCCGCCGTCATCGGCGCCCCGCCCGTTCGGTGTGAGGCTGCGCAGTGCGAGCCCGGCGCCGTTGCGGCACCTGCGTTCCAATCATGACCTCTCCCCCTTCGGTGAACTCCCCAAAACGCCCGATCCGACACCTCGGGCCGACGTGATCGTAGATCGCCAACGCCTCTCTGCACAGATTCGTGCCGATTCGAACGCTGACGATCAGAACCGGACAAAATCTCCCACCAGATGTTCGGGAAGTCAAGCGCAACGATCGAGAGTCGAACCAAAATTCGGTCCGCAACGGTCGAATTCCCGCTCCACCAGGGTCGAAGCACATGAAAAGCTCACAAACCGGTGTGCGATTTTGTTGACGTGCTGCTCTGCGTCGTGCACCCTGTGGCCGTGCTCGCACCACAACGACACGCCATCATCACCGGCGAAGTGAATCGTCTCGGCAGCGTTCGCGTCCGAGAACTCGCCGCGCTCCTGGCCGTCTCGGAGATGACGGTTCGACGCGACCTCGACCACCTCGCGTCGATCGGGCGAATCGAGAAGGTCCACGGCGGAGCGGCTCGCATCGAAGCTCGCAGCGCCGAGGAGCCGGGCTTTGCCATCAAGCGCGAGCTGCAGCGCTCGGAAAAGGATGCGATCGCACGAGCGGCGGCTGCCATGGTCAAGCCGGGGAGCGCCATCGGCATCACCGGCGGCACCACCACCTGGCTGCTGAGTCAGCATCTTCGCGAGGTCCGCGACCTCACCATCGTCACCAACTCGCTGTCCCTCGCCGCCGGCCTCCACGCCTTCGACGACCCGTCGCTCAACGTCGTGCTCACCGGCGGCTCCCGCACCAAATCCGATGCGCTCGTCGGCCCCATCGCGGTCAGCACGCTGCGTTCGCTCTACGTCGACATCGTCTTCATGGGCGTGCACGGCATGGCCGCCGAACCGGGGTTCACCACGCCGAATCTGGCCGAGGCCGAGACCAACCGGGCGTTCATCCAGTCCTCGGAGCGCCTCATCGTTCTCGCCGATCACACCAAGTGGGACATTCGCGGCCTCGGCACCATCGCCCGGCTCAGCGACGCCGACGTCGTCATCACCGACAGCAACATCCCCGACACCGCCGCGTCCGCCATCTCCGATGCCTGTGGCGATCTTCGCATCACCGAGAGCCGATCCGTCGATGGTCACGCAGCCCCGGTCAGCGACCCGCCCGAACACGTCCAGGAAACGGGATGAGCGGCGAACAGCCGGTGACCGATCTTCGGACCGACCCGCTCACCGGCGACGCCACCTACATCGTCCGCAAGCGCCAGAAGCGCCCAAACCTCCCATCGACGGGCTGCCCGTTCTGTGTCGGCGGCCTCGAGTCGCCCGAGCCCTACGACGTCCGTTCGTTCAAGAACCGGTGGCCGGCTCTGCCGGATGGCCGAGCCGAGGTGGTGCTCTACAGCTCGGAACACGATGCGACGTTCTGGGAACTGGGCGTCGACGGTGCCCGCAACGTGATCGACCTGTGGGCCGAGCGAACGGCCGAGCTCGGGACGCGCGACGACGTCGACTACGTGCTCGTGTTCGAGAACCGCGGTCCCGAGGTCGGGGCCACCATCACCCATCCCCACGGGCAGATCTACGCCTTCGACCACGTCCCGACGCTGCCCGCCACCGAGCTCGAGCGCGGGGCTGCTCACGGCAGCGTGGTGTTCGACGATCCGGGCGATCGGCTGCTCACCTCCGTCGGGGCATGGCGGGCATGGGTCCCGTTCGCCGCGTCGAGCCCCTACGCGATTCGCATCGCCCAGGACGAGGAACAGGCTCCCGGACCACCCGTCGCCGACTTGCCGTCACTCGATGACGACGGTCGTGATCAGCTCGCCGCCGTGCTCGTCGATTCGCTCGAACGACTCGATGCGCTGTTCGACGCGCGCACGCCGTACATGATGTGGATCCACCAGCGCCCGTGCGATGGTCGTGCATGGCCCCAGGCCCGCCTCCACATCGACATCGTCTCGCCGTGGCGGGCCAAGGGCGTCATGCGGTTCGTGGCCGCCGGCGAGCTGGGATCGGGCGAGTACTTCAACACCGTCGCTCCCGAGGCAGCGGCCGAGGCGCTCCGGGCCGCCACGTCCTGAATCGGGTCGGGCCTCCGTTGACCGGCCAGCCCGTGCCAGCACGCGTCCCGCCCGGGCTGACGGCGCTGGTCCTGACATCCCTTGGCTTGGCGGCGCTCGGGCTGATCGCGTCCGGCTGTTCGGCCGATCCCGCGCCACGCCAGGCCGAGCGGCAGGCTCCGTCGGTCGAGTTCTCGGTGCCGTCGCCGACCGAGCGGGTGCCCGTCGAGGTCGGCGACATCGCTCGCCAGGTCGTGCTCGATGGCCGCATCGCTCCTCGCGACGCCACCCCTGTCGCAAGTCCGATCAGCGGATCGGTGGCGTCGCTCGATGTCCGCCAAGGTGACGAGGTGGCGGTCGGCGACCTGGTGGCCACGATCGAACTCGACGCCGACGCGACCCAGGCGATCCTCGAGTACGAGCTCGCCGCCGCTCGCCTCGAGCTCGCAACGCTCCGAGACGAGCCGACCGCCGAGCTCGCTGCGGCACTCGACGGCGCGACCAGCAAACTCATCGAGCTCGACCTCGATCCGGAACGTTTCGACGAACTCGGGCTCGTCCAGGTCGGGAACGACCAGCCCACCGGCGGCGAGTCCGCCACGGTCGCCGTCGTGGCCGAACGCAGCGGTGTCGTCGTGTCGACGAACACCCGATTCGGCACAACCATCGCGGCAGGCGAGACGGTCGTGGTCCTCGGGGACCCTGCCGATCTCGTGGCCAGAGGCACGGCATCGGCCAGTCAGCGAGAACTGATCCAGCGAACTGCGGCGGCCGACGTGGTCCCACGAGACGAGGCGTTGACCCCCGCCTCCGGAACCGTCGGCAGCATCGACGCTGCAGGCGGCACTGACGGGGAGGCGGGCGGCGAGGCGGGCGGCGCCACCGGTCGAGCGTCGATCACGATCGATCTCGACACCCCAGACGCGCTCGAACTCGGTACCAGGGTCTCGATCGTCGTGCGGCTCGAAACGGTGACCGACGTGGTGTGGGTTCCCCCAGCGGCCGTACACGGCAGCGACGGGGCACGGTTCGTCCTCGTCGATCGCGACGGCGACCAGGTGCGGGTCGACGTGGAGCTCGGGCTGCGAACCGATGCCCGGGCCGAGATCCTCGAGCCCACCGATCTCATCGTCGGCGATCTCCTGGTCCTGCCATGAGCCTGCTGTCGCTGGCGCTCGCTCGACTGCGCTCCCGACCCGGGTTGAGCGCCGCCCTTCTCGCCGCACTCACGCTCGCCGTCGCCGTTCCAGCCGCCATCCCGATGTACGTCGACGCGTCCACGGCTCGGTTGCTCGACGCCGGCGTCACGAACTCGTCGCAGAACCGGCCGACCTTCTCCTACCTCTTCGCCGCCCGGTCCGACGATGCGTCGTGGGCCGACTACGTCGAGGTCGATGGCTACATCGTCGACGATGCAACGAACGATCTCGGCCTCCCCGTTCGCCATGCCAGTCGACTCGTCGAGACGAACCGATTCCCGACCTCCGTCGCCACCCCAACCGACGACGAAGCCGATCGGACCGACCTCGGATCGCGACCAATCGCCGCGCTGAGCGATGCGGCGGACGTCATGTCAATCACCGATGGCCGCCGTCCGGGCAGCGCACGGGTCGGCGACGACGGTTCGATGACCCTCGAGGTCGTCGTCCAAGCCGAGGAGGCCGCCGGACTCGAGCTCGCCGTCGGTGACCGCCTCGTCAGTGCTGACCCGAGCGCCGCACCAGACGATCCCGCCCGCACGATCGAACTCGTCGTGGTCGGGTTGTGGGAGGCCGATGAAACCGACGATCGATGGATCGTCGAGCCCGACCTGCTCGCCGACCGGCTGTTCACCTCAGACGACGCACTCCTGGGGGCGCTCGACCGTGCTCGGCCCGGATCGATCACCTCGGTTCGCTGGTACGCCGTGCTCGACGGATCCGGGCTCGGGTCCGACGACGTCGATGGCCTCATCGACCGGGCCGCAGCGGTGCGGCGCGAAGCCGACGTCATCCGACCGGGCACGGTGCTCGAGTCCGACCCGATCGACTCGCTGCTCGCCTTTCGGGCCCGATCCGGTCTCCTCTCCCGGCGACTCCTGGCGTACGGACTCCCGCTGCTCGCCATGATCGGCGCCTTCGTCTCGTTGATCGTCTCGGTCGCGCTCGCCGATCGCCGGACCGAGATCACGACCCTTCGCAATCGAGGCGCGTCGCCTCGCCAGATCGTGGCCGCCTCGGGCATGGAAGCGGCCTTGATGGCTGCAGGTTCGTTCGTCGTCGGCCTGTTCGCAGCTCGGGCGCTCGCGGCGACGATGGGGCGAACCCGTTCCTTCCTCGACTTCTCGAACGAGACGGGCATCTCGATCGGGCTGTCGAGGGCCGCCGTTCTCGTGGCTCTCCTCGTGGCACTCCTCGGCATCGCAGCGCAACTGATCCCGACGTGGGTCCAGGCCCGTGCCTCCATCGGCGATCGCCAGACCAGCCGAGCGCATGCCGCCCGTCCACCGTGGTGGCAGCGAAGCTCGTTGGACGTGATGGTCGTCATCGCGGTCGCCGTGATCGCGTTCACCATCAACCGGTCCCAGCGAACCAGGACGACCGAGCCGCTCGACGACCCGACGGTGATGGCGCTGCCCGCGGTGCTGGCGCTCGGCGTCGGCCTCGTCGTGCTCCGCGTCGTCGGGCCGCTCCTGCATCTCCTGGCCCGAGGGGCCGCGTCAACCGATGGCGTCAGCGCACTGCTCGCCCTCCGCCGGCTCGCGAGAAGCCCTGGCACCCGATCGATTCCGTTGCTGTTGGTCATCATGACGGTCGCCCTCGGCACGTTCACTGCGTCCATGGCTCGCACGCTCGACCTGCAGCTCTTCGACGAGGCGCAGCATCGGGTCGGTGCCGACCGAGCGATCACCGAGACCGGGGCGGCCATCGTCACCCCGAGCGTCGTCGATGGCGGGTTCGGTTCGACCGCTTCGCTGCAGCCCGAGCCCGTTCCGGTCGGCTCATTCGATCGCGTGTGGGGAATCGACCGTGCCACGAGGGTCGGCCAGTACTCCGGCGCGATCGAGGCCGGCCTCGGACAGCGGGCGGCGATCGCCTTCTTCGCGGTCCAACCCCAGCGCTTCAGTGATGTCGCCTTCTGGCGTGATGACTTCGCGACCGAGCCCCTTCCCGAGCTCATCGCCCGACTCGATGCGCAGCCCGAAGCCGTCCTGGTGAGCCGGGACATCGCCGACCGACTCGACCTGCAGCTCGGCGACACCGCCGCCGTCGAGGTGACCTTCGGCCGGCGATTGCTGCCGTCGACGGTGGTCGTCGTCGGGTTCTTCGATCAGTTCCCGACGTGGGACCCCTCCGTCGACGAACCGGCGATCGTCATGAACCTCGACCACGTGTTCGCTCTGTCGGGCCAGGAGCGGCTCTTCGATGTGTGGCTCCGAGCCGACGGGCAGGCCGTCGATCCGCTCCAGCAGGCGTCCGATCTCGCGTCGCTCGGCGTTCGCAGTCTCGCCGACACGACCCCGTCCGAGGAGGTCGAGGCCGCGTTCGACCAGCCCGATCGCCAGGGCGTGTTCGGCCTGCTGTCGATCGGGTTCATCGCCGCCACCGTGATCTCCGCCGCAGCGCTCTGCCTCTACGCCCTCTCGGGCGTACGGGCCGGACTGGCCGAGTTCGGGGTGCTACGAGCCCTCGGCCTCAGCGGTCGACGACTCGGCGGATCGATGGCGATCGAGCTCGGATTGCTCGTCGCCATCGGCGTGACCGCCGGGCTCGCCACAGGGCTCGGACTCTCTCGATGGCTGGTGCCCGTCCTGCTCGACACGACGCCAGAGCCTCCGGCACCGACCTTCCTCGCCGTCACCGACTGGGCGGCCGTCGGGTCGATCGCACTCGCCCTCGCGATCATCTTCGCCGCGCTGGTGATCGCATTGGTGAGCGTCGTTCGACGGCTGCGTCTCTTCGAGGCGATCAAGCTCGGGGAGGCTCAGTGAGTGGCGAGACAGCGAGCGACAAGACAGTGAGCAGCAAGACGGTGAGCAACGAGCCATCCGCACCACACGTGGTGTGCGATCGGCTGGTCAAGATCTTCCGCGTCGGTGCGTCCGAGGTGGTCGCCCTGCAGGGCCTGGAGTTCGCCGTCGAGGCTGGCGAGATGGTCGGCGTGGTCGGGGCGTCGGGTAGCGGCAAGTCGACGTTGTTGAGCGTGCTCGGAGGGCTCACGTCGCCGACCGCTGGGCGGGTCGAAGTCGGCGGCATCGATCTCGCCTCGCTCGGGCCGGCCGACCTGGCCCGCTATCGCCGGGAGCAGGTCGGCTTCGTCTGGCAGCGAACCGCAGCGAACCTCCTCCCCCATCTCAGCGCGGCGGAGAACATCGCCGTCCCCCTCACCATCGGAGCGAACGGCAACCGACGGAGCCGCCGAGCCCGGTGTGATGAGCTTCTCGATCTCGTCGGTCTCGGCGACCGGGGCGGCCATCGTCCGGTCGAGCTGTCGGGCGGCGAACAACAGCGGGTGGCGATCGCCGTCGCGCTTGCGGCCGAGCCGAGTCTGCTGCTGGCCGACGAGCCCACCGGCGAACTCGACTCGGAGACAGCTGATGCCATCTACGAGCTGCTCCGCTCGCTCAATCGAGAGCTCGGCCTCACCCAACTGATCGTCAGCCATGACCCCGAAATCGCCACCCGAGTCGACCGAGTGGTCGCCGTGAGCGACGGGCAGTTGGCCAGCGAGCGGCGTGCCAGGACGTCGGCTCTCGACGGCGACACCACGTCCGACGAGCTCGTGACCGACGAGGTGTTGCTCGTCGACGGGCAGGGCCGTCTGCAACTGCCCGCCGCAGCACTCGACGCTCTGGGCATCGAGGGCCGTGTCACCGCCGAGGTGGTCGATGGTGCCGTGCGACTGACCAAGCCGAGCGAGCCCGGTGAGGAGGCGCCCGATGAGTGAGCATGAGCATCCGCCGGCCGTCGTCCTCGACGGTGTCACGCGACGCTACGGAACCGACGCGAGCGCCGTCATGGCTCTCCGTGGCGTCGACTGCACGATCGACGCCGGCGAACTCGTCGCCCTTCGGGGCCGGTCGGGCAGTGGCAAGACCACGCTGCTCAACATCATCGGCGCCATCGACCGGCCGAGCGATGGTCGTGTCGAGGTGCTCGGCACCGACCTCGGAACCCTCGACGAGCACGACGCTGGCGAATGGCGACGACGCAATCTCGGCTTCGTCTTCCAGAGCCACGGCCTCGTCGCCTCGATGACGGCGTTCGAGAACGTCGAGCTGGCGTTGCGGATCTCGGGGACGAAGCGCAAGGAACGGACCGGCCGAGCGATGGAGCACCTGGATCTGGTCGGTCTCACCGATTGGGCGAACCATCGACCCGACGAGCTCTCCGGTGGCCAGCGACAACGGGTGGCGATCGCCCGAGCAACCGCGACGGAGGCCCGCCTCGTGATCGCCGACGAACCCACCGGCGAGCTCGACGTCGAAACGGGAGCCGACGTCTTGGCGCTGCTGCGGTCGATCGTCGATTCGACCGGCACGACGCTCATCGTCGCCACGCACGATCCCGCCGTCGACGACTACGCCGATCGAATCCTGGCGCTGCGCGATGGAGCGCTCACATGAAGGCGGGCACATGAGGGCGGGCACATGAAGGCGGACACATGAGGGCGGTCGCGCTGATGGTGGTCGTCCTGCTCGTGGTCGCGGCGTGCACGTCTTCAGGCCCGCCGATCGAACCGCTGCTGTCTCGAACGCTCGCCGAATCGGCAACGACCACATCGCCAGACGGCCGGATCGCCATCGAGGTCGGCGCCACCAGCACCGGCGAGCCCGTGTACCGAATCACGGCTGGGTCGACCGAGGTGATCGGCCTGTCTCGTCTCGGACTCGAGACGTCGCTCGGCTCGCTGTCGGCCGATCTCGAGCTGGTCGAGGTCGGCGAAGCGACGACGGTGACCGACGCCTTCCACCTCCCCACCGGCAAGGCGCGCGAGGCCGAGACGACGGCGACCGTTCGCACACTCCGCTTCGAGTCTGCCGCCGGGGTCCTCGGGCTCGAGGTGGACGTCTGGGTGAGCGACGACGCCGCTGCGTTCCGTTCCCGGATCACGGGCGCATGGGCCGGTGATGGCGACGGTGAGGGCGCTCAGGACGGGACGAGCATCACCGTCGACTGGGAGCGCACGTCGTTCGCCGTGGCCGAGAACGGCCGCTCGTGGCTGCTCCCCTACGACCGACCGACCCGATACACGCCGGCCTACGAGGCGTTCTTCACCAACGGCGAGCCGATCGACCAACCCGGCT
>CALLIQ010000003.1 GCA_938008925.1 uncultured Acidimicrobiales bacterium | reverse complement strand
CGTGACGCCGTTCACAACGGTGAACAACCGGTGAAGGGCGGAACCACAGCGGACTCTCTCACGTCGCCGACCCGTTTGGGTGAGTGTGCCCAATCCCGGGCCCGTGTGAAGAGGAGAATCCGTGACGAACAAGAGCGGGGTGCGGATGCACCCGAAGAAGAAGAGTGGCCGTCGTCGGTTGGCAGCTGGCGCCCTGTCACTCGCAGCGGTCGGCGGCACCCTGGCGGGCGTGAGCCCGGCCGAGGCGAGCACGAACCACACCACCTTCACGGTGCGGATCGAGAACGTCTCGAACGGTTTCGAGTTCAGCCAATCCGGCGCATTCGCCCACCCCAACAACGGTGACGCACCCGGTCCCGCCTTCCCCGGCGACTTCTATGAGTTCCACGTCAACGCCCATCCGGGCCAGAACCTGAGCTTTGCGACGATGCTCGTCCAGTCGAACGACTGGTTCTTCGCTCCCGGCGAGGAAGGCATCTCGCTCTACGACGCCGATGGGCACCCGATCTCGGGCGACATCACCAGCTACGTCAACATCTACGACTCCGGTACCGAGATCGATCAGCCCGTTGGCGAGGGACCCGATCAGGCTCCGCGCCAGTCGGGCCCTGACACCGGCGCCGAGGATCCGAACCCGATCGTCCGATCGGTCACGTCGCTCGGCGACTCGTCGCAGTTCATCAACGTGACCGCCACCCCCGGCGAGAACGGCATGTTCACGATCCGCGTCACCAACATCTCGGGTGACTCGTCGGTTCCCGGCCCGATCGCCCCCGGTGTGTACACCGTCGGCGAAGGTGAGGCGCCGCTGTTCCAGACCGGTGAGCACGACCGAGGTGAAGGTCTCGAAGGGCTCGCCGAGGATGGTGCTGTCGCCCCGTTCGCCGAGGCACTCGGGCTCCGCACGGGCACTGCGACGCCGATCGCTCCGGTCTTCTACGCCGCCACTTGGTGGGAGCGTCCGATCTTCACGAGTGGACAGACGATGAACGGGCTCGGCATCGAGGTCCTGGCCGAAGACGGCAGCCCTGTGCCACTCGCTTCGGGTTACGCCACGCGCCCCTTCGGCGACGTCGGCGCTCAGCCGGTGGCCGTCGGAGCCGAGGGCCCCGGCCCAGCGTTCCCCGGCGACGTCTACGAGTTCACCGTCACAGCAGAGCCGACCCAGCCGCTGCACTTCGCGACGATGTTCGTGCAGTCAAACGACTGGTTCTTCTCGCCGAGCGAGAACGGCATCCACCTGTTCGACGAGAACGGTCACCCCATCTCGGGCGACATCTCGCATCTGGTCAACGTCTATGACGCCGGCACCGAGATCGATCAGACGCCCGGCTTCGGCCCGGACCAGGCACCTCGCCAGGCCGGCCCGAACACCGGCGCCGCCGATCCGATCAACCACGTGCGTGGCCTCGACATCGATGCCTCGGGCTACGTGAAGGTCACCATCACCCCGGCCGGCTGATCTCGGCCCTCTCCCCCGTTTCGTTCGCTCGTGGAGCGGTCGGCCGCCACATCTGGCGTTCGATCGCTCCACGGCGGCGTTTTGGCGGCCAACCGCTCCGCGACGGTTTGGTCAGGGGGTGTAGGCCGGGGTTGCGTCGGCGGTGGCGTCGACCAGTTGCTGCATTCGTTCGCGGGCCGTCGTTGCGAGGACGTCGGCCCTGGTCTCGGGCGCGATCGCCTCGCGCCAGATCGCACGACCGGCCATGAAGCCCGAGCACCCGTTGGCGCACGCAACCTCGACCTGATCGAGGAAGCCAGCGAACGGAGCACCCCACGAGAGCACCGCCCACGGCTGATCGATCGCCTCGCCGACCGACCGACAGGCCCGAGCCCAGCGACCTCGGTCGTCGCCCCCGGAGGGAAACGGCATCTTGATGACATCGGGACCGAGTGCCGAGATCCGTTCGGCCGACGCGAGCACCGTGCGCTCGCGATCATCGACGTCGACGACGTCGTAGGGAACGGGCTCGACGAAGAGGGGAAGCCCCGCCTCGCCGCACAGGTCGACCGTTCGGCGAATCAGATCGTCCTGCGCGTCGGTCACACTGCCCTGATCGTGGCGGTAGAGCACCAACAGCTTCCCCGCGGACGCTCCGGCCTCGACGGCCTCGGACGGCATGTGGAGCAGCTCGTTGACGAGCTCGGCTTGGCCCATGTAGCCCTGCGCCTCGAGCGCATAGAGCGAACCGAGTCCCTCCGGCATGAGGCCCGCCCCGAGGATCTGATCGATCGAGTACTCCGGATCGAGCATGACCGCCGAGGCGAGGTCGCCGAGGGCCTTGGTGACGTCGAGCTTGAATTTGGTCAGCACCTCGGGCGCGACCGAATCGGGCGCGTCGGCGTCGAACTCGACGCGCAGCGCGTCGCGATGGTCGACGGCGAGCACCGTGAGACAGCCTCGGTCGTCGAGACACGGAGCGAGCGCTGAACGATCGATCATCGTCAGCCCTCGGGTGGGTGGACGACCTTCGGCAGGTCCCAACCCCGAGCCGACCAGTCGTCCTCGATCCAGGTGTAGGCCGAGTGGAAGCACGGCGGTGTGCTGCGCTCCTCGGCCACGAGCTCGCCGGCCAGGTAGTTCAAGAAGAACATGTGCGAGCCGGGAGCGGCGACGCTCGAGTGGTAGCCCTTCGGCACGGTGACGACCTCACCGTCGTTGGCCACGTGCGACTCGTCGAACGGCTCGTCGACACGCCAGTTCCGATGCATCACGAAGCCATCGGCCGGGTCGGTCCGGAAGTAGTAGACCTCTTCCAGGTAGGGCGAGCCGTCGTAGCCGTCGTGGCAATGCGGCGGCCATCCCGACCAGGTTCCGCGGGGGACATAGACCTCATAGAGGATGAGGCGCTCAGCTGGCAATGGCGGCGCCAGGGCGTGGACGATCTGGCGATGAGCCTGACCGCCACCTCGGAGCTCGGTCTTCATGTCGTGCGGGGTGAACAGCCGAGTCTCGTAGAGACCCTCGGCCGGAGCGGAGCCGACCGCGCACTCCCCCGAACCTTCGATCGTGATGTCGGCACCCGGCGGGACGTAGAGAATGTGCGGCATCTCGTCGAACACCGAGGTCCTCGACAACTCGTAGTCGACGCCCTGCACGGTTGCGGTGACCGAGCCGGAGAGCGGAACGATCGCCGTCTCCTCTCCGGCCGTCGAGACTTCGGTTGACGACGCCGGCTCGTAGACGGCGAAGGACAAGAACCGCCAGTCCTCCGTCTGTGGAGTCAGTTGGATGCGGGGTTCGGTCATGAGGTCTCCTCACGGATGGGCGGGACGCCGGTTTCGAGCATCTGATCGATTTCGGCGAGGGTCGGCATGTCGTCGCTGCACAGCAGGCGGGATGCGACGATCGCTCCAGCCGCATTGCATGCGGTCATCATTCGTTCTGGTTCCCAGCCCTCGAGCAGGCCGTGGACGAGAGCACCGCCGAAGGCGTCGCCGGCACCGAGGCCGCACACCACCTCGACGGGCGTCGGCGCGACGATCGCAGAGCGACCGTCGGCGTGGACGGCCATCACGCCGTCGCCGCCCATCTTCACGATGGCGAGGGTGACCCCTCGATCGAGCAGCGCCTGCGCAGCCTGTTCAGGGTCGCCGGTGCCGACGGCGACCTCGCACTCTTCACGATTGCCGACGGCCACGCTCACGTGATCGAGCATCGGGGCGATGGCGGCGCTGGCCTGTTCCTTCGAGTCCCAGAACATCGGGCGATAGTCGAGATCGAGCACCGTGTGCTCTTTGCGACCTCGGGCCTCGAGCACCTGCGTGACCGTCTGGCGACTCTGCTCGAAAGCGAAGCGGGAGCCGGGGATCCACAGGATCGGCACGTCGGCCACGAGATCCATGGGGATGTCGTCGATCGTGAGGCGCTCGTCGGGGGCGTGTGGCTGGCGGTAGAACCAGATCGACGGCTCGGCCGGCGGATCGAGCTCAGCGAACACCACGGGGGTGGCGAGTTCGGCATCGGTGGCCACGAAACGGCTGTCGACGCCGAAGCGGTCGAGCGCCTTTCGGACATACCCGCCGAAGGGGTCATCGCCCACCTTGGTGACGAGGGCGGATCGGCGGCCGAGCCGGGCCGCAGCGCATGCGACGTTGGTGGCGGTCCCACCGATGGCGGTCTTGAACGTGGACACGTCGGCGAGTGGCACGCCGATCTGGTTCGGGTAGAGGTCGATGCTGACCCGCCCGATCGCGAGCACCTCGGGGGTTGCGGGGGCGCTCATGTCACCAACCGATCCGCTGGTCTGTCTTGCCCTTGTCGAGCTCGGCTCGAGCGTCGAGCACCGATTGCATGTTGGAGACCTCGGGCACCCCGACCTCCCAGAAGCTCCCGCCCTCGGTCCAGGTGTCGGCGTCGACCTTCATGGCGATGACGTAGGTCCGGTCCGAGGCGCGGGCCCGCTCGATCGCGGCCTCGAGCTCGTCGATCGAGCTGACCGTCTCAGATCCGCATCCCATCGCCGCGGCGTGAGCGGCGAAGTCGACCTCGACCACGTCGCCGGCCAGGCGGCAGTCGGCCAGGAGATTGTTGAACGGCTTGCCGCCCTGGTTGGTCTGGAGCCGGTTGATCACGGCGAAGCCGCCGTTGTCGCACACGAGCATGATCTGCTTGTGGCCCGACAAGACCGAGCTGTAGAGGTCGGAGTTGGCCATGAGGTACGACCCGTCGCCGCAGAAGACGAAGACCTCGCCGTCTCGCTCGGCACCCCCGCCCGGCCCATAGGCCATGGAGGCTCCCCAACCGCCGGCTGCCTCGTAGCCCATGCACGAGTAGCCGTACTCGCAGTCGAAGGTACCGACGCCCTTCGACCACCAACCGTTGTTGACCTCGCCGGGAAACCCGCCGGCGGCCGCAAGGCACACATCGCCTTCGGCCGCCGACCGGTTCACCGCCGCCACGACCTGTGCGTACGACATCGGGGAACCGGAATCCCCGTCGTCGTCCGCTCCTGCATCGGCACGGGGAGACGCGCCGATCGAATCGAGGTAGTGACGGAAACCAGTCTTCTCATCGCCGGCGCGATCGACCCATTCGGCCGGGCCAACCCAGTCGCCGAGCAGTCGCGTGAGCTCGCGCAGCGTTTCGCGAGCGTCGCCGACGACGGGCATCGAGCGATGTTTCACCGCGTCGAAGCGCGTCGTGTTGATGCCGACGATCGTCGTGTCTTCGTTCTTGAAGATCGTCCACGAGCCGGTGGTGAAATCCTGAAGACGGCAGCCGACGGCGAGCACCACATCGGCTTCGGCTGCGAGGTTGTTCGCCGCCTCGCATCCGGTGACCCCGACTGGTCCGACGTACATGCGGTCATCGCCGAGCAGGCACGATTTGCCGGCGACGGTCTCGACGACGGGGATGTTGTGGCCGTGTGCGAACTCGGCGAGCGTCGCCTCGGCCGCCGAATAGTGGACGCCGCCACCGCAGATGATGAGCGGTTTGCGCGCCGCCCTGAGCACATCGGCCGCAGCGACGATCTCGCTGGAGTCGGGCCGAGGGCGCGGCACTTCGTGCACCGTCGGTTCGAAGAAGCGCTCGGGGTAGTCGAACGCCATCGCCTGGACGTCTTGGGGAAGCCCGATGAAGGCGGGGCCGCGGGTGGCGGGATCGAGCATCGTCACGAGCGCAGCCGGCAACGACTGCACGATCTGGGCCGGATGCATGATGCGATCCCAGAACTTCGTGACCGGCTTGAAGGCGTCGTTGACCGACACGCTCGGATCACCGAAGTTCTCGACCTGCTGC
>CALLIQ010000002.1 GCA_938008925.1 uncultured Acidimicrobiales bacterium | reverse complement strand
AATTCGAACGACGACCAGGTCAACTGCAAGGAGCTGATCCTGTGGCCGACGTTCGACCTCGTGGTCGACGGCGCAACCGTTCCCGCCTTCCGCTACGACACCAGCCCGGTCGAAGCCAACGCGACCGTCGTGCTCGAGCTCGAGTTCGACATCCCCGCCGGTGCTGATCGACTCGAGCTGACCGGTGGCAGCGACCGCACCACGCTCGCCGCATGGGACGTCGAACTGCCGCTCGCCGCAGGTGAACTCGGCCAGGACGGCCCTCGTCAGCCGATGATCGGCGTCGGCCCCGCTCCGGCTGGGCCGACACTGAGCCCGTCGCCGGACGAGCGGCTGCACGTCGAGCGATCCAGCGGGGGAGCGGCCGGGTCCGTTCTCGGCGCCGACTTCGTCGTCGGAACGAGCGTCGCCGCCAACGTGGCGATCGAAACGCTGGCCTCCCCGTCGGGTGGTGAGCGCGATGAGCTCGGTCGTACCTGGCTCGCCGTCGATGTCCGGATCGATGCGACCGCCGACTCCAGGTGGTCGCTCGACCCCGCCGCCGTCGTGCTCGAAGACCCGACCGGACGTCCTCACGCCGTCATCGACCGGTTCGAAGATGGCGATCGCCTGAACACGCCGACACGCTTCGACGGACCGGAGACCTTCCAACAGCGGTTCATCTTCGAAACCGACGGGATCGTCGACGACGTGACCGGCTGGACGCTCGTCGTCGAACCGGCCGATGTGATCGCCCTGCGGTTGCCGCTGGTCGGCGATGTCGCTGTCGAGTGGCCCCGCTCGCTGAGCGCTGGTGCCAGTCGAGACTTCAGCGTGGGTTCCTACGGCGGATGCACCAGCACCGATGGCGACGAGATCAACGCGACCGTCGTCGATGCCGCCCTCGACATCGAGCGTCGCAACCCATTCGACGACCTGCGCCGGGTCCTCCCCGGTCACCGCTACCTGCGGGTCGATCTCGACCTGACCAACCTCGTGCCGGCACCGGCGGTCTTCGACAGCACCACCGCGAACTGCGGTGCGGCGATCCTGTGGCCGTCCTACCTCGTCCGAGCCGACGGGCGCTTCCTTCAGGCGTTCTCGACGGTCGACCGAGCGCTCATCGACTACGGAACCACCGAACGCGAAACGGTCGTGTTCCAGATCCCGGCGGACACGCAGGTCGTCGAGCTCTACGCAGGTGTCGATCCCACGCTCATCGCCGGCTGGCAGCTCAAGGACAGTGTTGAGGTTCTCACCGACTTCGGCGCAACGGAAGCCGACGAGCAGACCCTGGTGACGCTCGACGAGCGGGTCCTCTTCGCCTTCGGCTCGGCCGAACTCACCGACGACGCCATCGCTCCGCTGACCCGTCTCGCAGCAGTGCTGATCGAGGACTCGGTCGGTGAGGTCGTGATCACTGGCCACACCGACTCGATCGGCGATGACGAGTCGAACGATCAACTCTCGCTCGATCGAGCGGCAGCGGTCGTCGACTTCCTCGTCGAAGCAGGCGTCGATCTGAACCGGCTGTCGGCGGTCGGCGCAGGCGAAGCCTGGCCCGTCGCCCCGAACCAGCACGAAGACGGTTCAGACGATCCGATTGGCCGAGCGATGAACCGCCGGGTCGAGTTGTTGTTCACGACGGCGACGTGACCGTCGCAGCCGAGCCTCAGGCACCGATGATCGAGTAGCCGCCGTCGACGTGGATCATCTGACCGGTGGTCTGCGGGAACCAGTCGGACATGAGGGCCACGCACGCCTTCGAGACGCCGGTCGAGTCGGTGACGTCCCAGCCGAGTGGCGCCCGGGCTGCCCACTCGTCTTCGAACTTGGCGAAGCCGGGAATCGACTTGGCGGCGATGGTCCGCATCGGCCCGGCTGCCACCAGGTTGGTGCGGACACCCTGGCCGCCGAGCTCACGGGCCAGGTAGCGGTTGAGCGACTCGAGGGCGGCCTTGGCCATGCCCATCCAGTTGTAGGCGGGCCAGGCGACGGTGGCATCGAAGGTCAGGCCGACGATGGAACCGCCGCCGTCTTCCTTCGAGGGCATCAGGGGGGTCACGATGTCGGCGAGGGTGCGCAGCGAATAGGCGGACACCTCGAGGGCGACGGACACGTCGGACCACTCGGCGCCGAAGAAGTCGTCGCCGAGGCAGGCCTCTGGAGCGAAACCGATCGAGTGCAGCGCGGCATCGACTCGGCCCCACCGATTCTCGAGCTCCGCCCGGACCGCAGCGCAGTCGTCGGGGTTCGAGATGTCGAGTTCCAAGACGTCGGGGACCGGGTCGAGCTTTCTCGCAGTGCGTTGGGTGAGACGCATCGCCCGGCCAAAGCCGGTCAAGACGATCTCCGCCCCCTCCTCCTGCGCCATCTTCGCAACGCCGAAGGCGAGCGAGTCGTCCGTGAGGACGCCGGTGATCAACAACTTCTTGCCAGTGAGGAGACCCATCGCCATTCAGACTCGCAGACTTCGCTCTCGGTTACGCTCACCGCCGTGAGTGACACCCAAGTCGACGGTTCCGTTCTTCCAGCAAGCCGACCGCCCATGCGGTTGTACGACACCGCCAAGGGTGAGACCGTCGACTTCGAACCGGGTGAGATCGTCACGATGTACACCTGCGGCATCACGCCATACGACGCGACGCACCTCGGCCACGCCGCCGTCTATGTCGGCTACGACGTCTTGCAGCGGCGCCTGCGCGATCGCGGGCACGAAACCCGCTGTGTGCGCAACGTGACCGACGTCGACGACGATCTCCTGCGCAAGTCTCGCGAGGTCGGCATGCACTACCTCGACCTGGCGGCTGCCGAGACGGCTCGCTTCGACGACGACATGGTGGCGCTCGGGATGACCCCGAGTTGGAGCGAGCCGCGAGCCACCTCGGCGATCGCCGAGATCCGTTCGATGATCGGCACGCTGACGGAGAAGGGCCATGCCTACGCCGTGGACGGCTGGGTGTACTTCGACGTCACCACGACCGACTCGTTCGGCTCGATCTCCGGCTATGACCACGAGACGATGCTCACGCTGCACGCCGAGCGCGGCGGCAACAACGAGGATCCTCGCAAGCGAAACCCGCTCGACTTCGTTCTGTGGCAACCCTCCCTGGAGGGCGAGCCGTTCTGGGAGTCGCGCTGGGGACCGGGTCGTCCCGGCTGGCACATCGAGTGTTCGGCTCTCGCGCTGCGCGAACACGGCGAGGCCACGATCGATCTCCACGGCGGCGGAAGCGACCTGATCTTCCCGCACCACGAGTGCGAAGCCGCTCAGTCGGAAGCGGCGACGGGCGAGGTGTTCGTCCGCCACTGGATGCATCAGGCGATGGTTCGCATGGACGGCGAGAAGATGTCGAAGTCGCTCGGCAACCTCGTCTTCGTGAGCGACCTGCGGGTCGACTACGACACCCGCGCCATCCGGCTCGGCATCGTGGCGAACCACTACCGCACCGAGTGGGAGTGGAACGACCAGCTGATGCCCGACGCCGCCGCTCGACTCGAACGCTGGCTCGCTGCCGGCGAGGGCGACGGAGCGCTCGAGGCGGTTCGTGACGCACTCGACGACGACCTCGACACACCGGCGGCGGTCGCTGCGATCGATGCCGCTGCCGCTGCGGGTGAAGGCGTGTCGGCCGCCGCTGCGCTGCTCGGCGTCGACCTCCTCGCTTGAGCTAGCATCGACCGATGGCAGGGGGAACGCACGACACGGGTTCGCTCCCGGACGACATCGGGAAGTGGCAGCCAGCCGCGCTCGCGGCATGTCGACCGATCTTCAAGTTCCTCTGGAAGATCGACGTCCAGGGTGCCGAGAACGTCCCGACCGATGGTCCGGCCGTGATCTGTCCAAACCACATCTCCGTGATCGACTCGTTCGTCCTGCCAGCGGTGCTCCCTCGCGGAATCACCTATGTCGGCAAGGCCGAGTATCTCGATGACTGGAAGACGGCCAAGCTGTTCCCCGCGCTGGGCATGATCCCGATCGATCGGCGCGGTGGCGACCACGCGAAGGGCGCGCTCGACGCCGCTCGCTCGGTCCTCGACAGCGGTGGCCTGTTCGGGATCTATCCCGAGGGGACGCGCAGCCGGAGCGGGAAGCTCCACAAGGGACACACCGGTGCGGCGCGGCTGGCGATCGAGTCTGGTGCACCGATCGTTCCGGTCGGGCTGATCGGAACGCTCGAGATCCAGCCGCCCGACCAGCCGATGCCGAACGTGTTCCGGCGGGCCACGGTCAACATCGGCGAGCCGATCGACGTGAGCCGCTACGCCGGGCGTGTTGGCGATCGTGCGGTTTACCGCGAACTCATCGACGAGGTGATGTTCGAGATCCAGGCACTGTGCGGCCAGGAGTACGAGCACACCTACGCCGGCGCGAAGAAGGAAACGACACCAACCGTGACGCCGATGCCGGCACCGAAGACCGTCAGCGCCGACGTGCCGACGATCGAACGGCGCTCTTCCGCCGACGTGCTCAAGCCGCGCCCGGTCGCGGCAATGGCTGCGGGCTGACGACGCCCGATCGTCACCTGTCATGATCGTGGGTCATGGCCGATGACATCACGTTCTACGACGACATCGAGGGCTACGCCGGGTCGCTGAGCTACGCCGCGGGCGACACGGTGCAACTGCACGTATCGACCACGTGCACGAGCTACGACGTTCGCGTCGAGCGCTGGGGCGGGGAACGAACCGAGGTCTGGTCGAGCGCCGATGAGGTCGGCGTGCACACGCCCGCGCCGGCCAATGCCGACTCCGACGGGTGCGACTGGCCGGTGTCGGTCGAGGTGCCGACCGACGCTTCGTGGCGTTCCGGGTTCTACCTGGTCACGCTCACCGCGCACGGCGCGGCGGAGGGTCGGGACGTGGCCCATGCGGGGTTCGTGATTCGGCCGGCCGAGCGGCGGTCTCGGATCCTGCTGGTGCTCGCGACCAACACGTGGAACGCCTACAACACCTGGGGCGGCAAGAGCCTCTACACGGGAGGGCATCGCGTCTCGTTCCGTCGTCCGTTCGGACGGGGCTTCTTGTCGAGGCCCGAGGTCGACCGCGACGATCGCAAAGCGCGTCCCGCCCGATGGGGCGAGGAACCCGATCCGGACGGCGAGATCTACCAGGCCTATCGCTTCGCAAACGGCTACCCGGGCTTCATTGGTTCGAGCGGCTGGTTCACGTTCGAGCGGCGCTTCGTCGAGTGGGCGGAGCGAGAGGGCATCGAGATGGACATGGCCATCTCGTCGGACCTCGACGCCGTCGACGGACTGTGCGACGGCTATGACCTCGTGCTCGGTGTCGGCCACGACGAGTACTGGACCGCCGCCGCTCGCGACGCCGTCGAGGCCCACGTTGACGGAGGCGGTGACTACGCCAGCTTCTCCGGCAACACGATCTTCTGGCAGGTGCGCCTCGACGATGACGGCACGCCCGGCGGAGGACCCGAAGGGGCCATGACGTGCTGGAAGTACGCCGCCCACGAGCACGATCCGGTGGTGGCGGCCGGCCGGGAAACGGAGATGACCGGCATCTGGTCGGACCCGATCATCGAACGGCCGGAAGCGGCGTTTCTCGGCGGCAGCTCGACCTGGGGTCTCTACCACCGCTTCGGTCAGGCCACGGCCAGGGCGGCTGGGGCGTTCACCGTCTACCGCGACGATCATTGGCTCCTGGCCGGAACCGGCCTCCGTTACGGCGACGTGCTCGGCGCCAAGCACGGGGTCGTCGGGTACGAGACGCTCGGCTGTCGGATCCAGTTCGACGAGTACCAGCTACCCGTTCGTGCCGGTGGCGACCACACGCCCGAGGATCTCGAGATCGTCGCGTTCTCTCCATCGTCAAACCTCGGGATGGGGGAGTATCCGAAGTCCATCTCGGCCCTCAACGATCAGGGCGACCTCGAGTTCATCGCCAGTCGTGTGCTCGGCTCGACGAGCGACGACGCCCTGCGTCGCATCCGCCACGGCAACGCAGTGATGATCGTGTGCCGGCCGATGGGGGCCGACGGGGGAGAGGTGGTCACCATCGGCACCACCGACTGGACCTTCGGGTTGGCCGACGACCCGGCCGTCGCTCAGGTGACCAGGAACGTCATCGATCGATACGCCGTGGGCTGACAGGCGAGCTGCCTCACCGGCTGCTCCACGGGGAAATGAGCGTTCCGGCCACCGTCGGCGGTCATAGACTCACGCCGTGGCCAACATCTCACTGACGCTCCCCGACGGCTCGCAACGCTCCCTTCCCGAGGGCGCGACCACAGCCGACCTGGCCGCCGACATCGGCAAGCGTCTCGCCAAGGACGCGCTGATCG
>CALLIQ010000001.1 GCA_938008925.1 uncultured Acidimicrobiales bacterium | reverse complement strand
GTCACTCATGGGCATGGAGACCTCGGCGACGGTCGCCGAGCTCGAAGCGGCCGTGATGGCCACCGCTGCGGCGAACGACAACGCCGGGGTCATCAAGCTGGTGGCGGCGTGGACCGAGGTTCCCCTGACCGCGATCCCCGTCAGCCTCGAGCCGACGCTGTTCGTGGCTGGCTTCGACGCCGACGATGCCGATGCGCCCGTCGCGCCGTCGTCATCGGTCGCGCTCAAGACGGCGTCGGCCCCGAAGATGCCGGCGGCCCTGTTGCCGCCGAGCCTGAAGGTGGCAGCGAGCTACACCATCGGTGTGCGAGAGCGCTTGGCCGCGACGAGCGATGGGTTCCACGATGTCGTGTTCAAGACCGACCATGGTGATCTCGCGGAAGGGACGACCCAGGCCATCTTCGTGGTGCGCGACGGCCGTCTGATCGTTCCGCCCCTCGATTCGGTACTCGACGGCATTACTCGCCGACTGGTCATCGATGTCGCTCACCACGTCGGCATCGTCGTGGAGGTGCGGCCGGTCGCGTGGAGCGAGGTCGAAACCGCCGACGAACTCTTCCAATGTTCGACCAACTACCCGGTTCGCCCTGTGCACCGCCACGACGAGCGGGCGCTGCCCTCCGCCGGTCCGGTCGTCGGCAAGCTCGCGGGCGAGGTCAACGCGCTCTACGCCGATGACCACCCGTTGTCGGTTCGCTGGCTGACGCCGATCAGCTGAGAGCGGGTTCAGCGGGTGGCGTAGGCGGCGAGCCGATCGCCCGCACCATCGGCCACCGAGCCGAGGATGACGTCGAGCGGACCGTCCCACAGGCCGCCGTCGTAGCGAAGATCCATCGACACGTTGGCGCCCTTTGGCCCCTCCGCGACGACCGACTCCATCGTCCAGGCCGAATGGTCGCGGCCGTCGAGCTCGTGGCGCTCGAATCGGGCAGAGGTGTCGGTGTGTTGGGTTCGCACCATGCGGAGGCGCTTCGATCGGGCGAACGGCCCGATCTTCGCCTTGATCGTGACGAACCAAGCCGGCCCTGCGTCGGTCGAATCAGCAGGGGCAGGCTCCGCGCTGTCGACGACGTCGAGCCACTCGGCGTAGGTCTCGAGGTTGCTCACGATGTCGAAGACCCGCTGTGGGGGCGCCTCGATGTCGGTGGTGATCGTGCGGTGCATCGCCACCAAGTGTGCCCTGCGTACCCTGGAGTCCGTGAAGTCGACCACCGTTCGTCTCGACCCCGCCGCTCTTGGTGCCCCCATCGATGTCCCCGTTGATGTCGCGGCGCTCGGCGCCCGGTCGGGTCTGTTGTGGTCGCGGGAGGACTTTGCGATCGCCGGCATCGGCGAGGCGACCCGACTCGCCGTCGAACGTCCGACCGGCGGTGTCGCAGCGCAGGAGGCACTCGCCGAACTCACCGGCTCGAACGACCTCGAGGGAGTTCCCGGCACCGGCGCGGTCGGTTTCGGCGCCTTCCCGTTCGACCGCACGGTCACCGCACCCTTGATCGTGCCCGAGATCGTCGTCGGTTCTGGCCCCGATGGATCTTGCTGGCTCACGACGTTCGGTGACCCGGTTTCCGCGCTCGAACGCATCGCCGCCGTCGCCGACCGAGCAGTGCCAGCGGGCCCCGAACCGACGTCGCTCCACGTCACCTCGGTGCTGCCACCCGAGATCTGGCGCGATGAGGTGGTCGGGTTCGCCGTCGACCGGATCAACGCCGGTGAGCTGTCGAAGGTGGTGCTGGCCCGCGAGTTGGTGGTGCGCACCAATCACCCGGTCGACACCGCGCTGATCGTCGATCGGCTCCGCGCTTCCTATCCGGGCGCCATCATCTTCAGCATCGACGGCTTCGTCGGCGCGTCGCCCGAGCTGCTCGTCAGCCGAGCCGACGACGTCGTGCGGGCGCACCCCCTCGCCGGCACCGCACCGCGGGCCACCGATCCCGTTCGAGACGCCGAGCTCGCCGCAGGTCTCCTCGCATCCGACAAGGACCGGTGGGAGCACCGCATCACGATCGAGTGGCTGCTGAAGAACCTGTTGCCGTTCTGCTCCTACGTCGATGCCGAGCCAGAGCCGTCCATCGTCACGCTGGCGAACGTGCATCACCTCGGCACCCTCGTCGAAGGTCGGCTCTCAGGTCCGGCCGCGTCGGTCCTCGAACTCGTCGAAACCCTCCACCCGACCCCCGCGGTCGGCGGCGATCCGCAGGACCGGGCACTCGGTCTCATCGAGGCGCTCGAGCGAGCCGACCGCGGCCGCTATGCCGGCCCAGCTGGCTGGGTCGACGGTGCGGGCAACGGCGCATTCGCCGTGAGCGTGCGAAGCGCCCAGTTCGGTCGCGAGGTCGCCGGCCCGAGCGAGGCGCATGTCTTCGCTGGCGTTGGCGTGGTCGGCGACAGCGATCCCGCTTCGGAACTCGCCGAGACTCGATCGAAGTTCCAGGCGATTCTCGGCGCGTTGCTGCGACCCTGACCTTCGGCGAGTCGGGGTGGAGCCCCACTAGTGTCGCAACGTGCAGCCGACCCTCGCTGAGATCGTGGACCGGGCTGACGTGGTCGGCTGTGCAGTTGGCATTGTCCGCCGGGGTGAGAGCGCCGAGTTCCTCTTCCATGGCGAGTGCGCCGCCGGCGGCAACGAAATCTCCAGCGATTGCCTCTGGGAAGCGGCATCACTCACCAAGCCCGTTGTCGCGTTGCTGTCGCTCCTGACGGCCGTGGACGACCCGACGTTCCTCACTTCGAAGCTCGAGGCCGATGTCCGCGCACTCGGCGCAGACGAGGATGACCGCTGGAACGACGTCACTCCTTTCCACCTACTCACCCACACCTCGGGTCTGCCCAACTGGCGCGAAGAAGGACATCTGCTCGGCTTCGAGTCGGGCCCGGGCGCGGCCGGGTACAGCGGAGAGGGATACGAGCTGCTCCTCGCCGAGCTCTCGACGCGCGCAGGGATGCCTGCGGCCTCGATCCTCGATCGTCACTTGAAGAGCCTGGGGATGACGACCAGCACCTTCACGCCAGAGCAACCCACCGCCCGCTCGGTCGTGGT